>CAUEKH010000278.1 GCA_959018155.1 uncultured Hungatella sp. | reverse complement strand
GGCTGGGCTTGTTCTGCTCTGTAAAATAGAGGAGAGGAAGGCTGGCGCTTGCTGAGATTAAAAGCCGCCAGGTATTTTTCTGATTTTTAACTGTAAACAGCAGTTCGTCTTTTTCCGGCTGGGCGATTTTGGCGATCTTTCCGCCTTCCAGCCGCGTCTTTAACTCTGCTGTGAGATTTGCCATTACGATTCCGTCTAATGCCATTGGTGTTACCTCCGTTTTTGTTGAGACTTGGCCTCATTAGGCTGCGTCCCTTTAGTATACCATAAAACAGTTGCTTGCGAAACTATTTGACTTGTTTTTTATTATGACTTATAATAAGTGGTATCTATGGCGAAAGAGAGGCTGAACGATGATTAAGAGCATGACCGGTTTCGGAAGATGCGAAACTGTCACGGATGAATATAAGATTTCTGTCGAGATGAAGGCGGTAAACCATCGTTATCTTGACTTAAGTATCAAGATGCCGAAGAAGTTTAATTTCTTTGAGGCGGGCATCAGAAATCTGCTGAAGCACTACATACAGCGCGGTAAGGTGGATGTATTTATCAGCTATGAGGATTACACGGAGAATAAGGTTAGTTTAAAGTATAATAGTGCACTGGCTGCCGAATATATGGATTATTTCGCCAGGATGGAAGCCCAGTTTGGCATTGTGAACGACGTTACGGTATCTGCGCTTTCCAAGTGTCCGGAGGTTCTTACCATGGAAGAGGTTCCGGAGGATGAGGACCAGATGTGGAAGCTGCTTTCAGAGACGATTGAGGAGGCGGCGAAGAAATTTGTGGAGACGCGGACGGCTGAGGGTGAGAACTTAAAGGCTGATTTGCTCGGCAAGCTGGATTATATGACCAGCCTGGTTGACTTTATTGAGGAGCGCTCTCCTAAGATTGTTGAGGAGTACCGGACGAAGCTGGAGGACAAGGTGAAGGAACTTCTGGCCACAGCGTCGATTGACGAGGGAAGAATCGCCACGGAGGTCACCATTTTTGCCGACAAGATCTGTGTGGACGAGGAGACGGTGCGGTTGAGAAGCCATATTGAGAACACCAGGGCGGAACTGACGGCAGGCGGCAGCATTGGCCGGAAGCTGGACTTTATCGCCCAGGAGATGAACCGCGAGGCCAATACCATTTTATCCAAGGCCAACGATTTGGAGATTACCGACAAGGCGATTGCGCTGAAGACGGAGATCGAAAAGGTGAGAGAACAGATTCAGAACATAGAATAGCGATAATCTGCACGTTTTTGCGCACAGGTTACCGTCATCAATAAGAGGTGGATACTCATGAATGAACATGGAATGCTGGCAGTGATATCGGGATTTTCCGGCGCCGGAAAGGGAACCCTGATGAAGGTGTTGCTGGAACGGTATGATAATTACGCATTATCCATATCGGCCACCACCAGAGGCCCGAGAGAGGGCGAAGTGGATGGAAGAGAATATTTTTTTGTGACAGAAGAGCGTTTTAAAGAGATGATTGAAAAGGAAGAGCTGATCGAGTATGCCCGTTATGTCAATCATTACTACGGAACGCCGAAGGAGTACGTCTTAAACCAGATGGAACAGGGAAAAGATGTGCTGTTGGAGATCGAGATCCAGGGCGCGCTGAAGGTGAAGGAGCGTTTTCCGGAGGCCATCCTGATTTTTGTCATGCCTCCCAGTGCGGAGGAATTAAAGCGCCGCCTTGTGGGCCGGGGAACGGAAAGTATGGATGTCATCAATGCCAGACTCCGCCGGGCCGTGGAGGAGGCGGAAGGGATGGAATCGTATGATTACATCCTGATCAATGATGAGATTGATACGTGTGTGGAGCGGCTTCACCAGATGATTATGACGCAGCACGGACGTGTTTCCAATAATATGGCATTTTTATCCCAAATCAGGGAAGAATTAAAGAATATATAGCAGATCCAGAAAGGGGAATGAAAGATGTTACATCCATCTTATTCAGATTTGATTAAAGTAGTAAACAGTGAGGTAGAACCGGGAGAGCAGCCTGTTGTACAGAGCCGCTATTCCATTGTAATTGCGGCAGCCAAGAGAGCGAGACAGATTATCGGCGGAGCGAAATCAGAAATTCCCGTTGCGGGAAAGAAACCGCTTTCTGTCGCCGTTGAGGAACTGTACAAGGGCGATGTGAAGATTTTAAGCGAGGCTGACGCAGCAGAAGAAGAGGACTAAGTGACGAGGAAGGCCGTCTCTGTATGGAGAGATGGCCTTTTCGTCTTATGACAGTCATACACATACATAGACCGTGTATGGACTGGAGCAACAGATCAGGATCAAAAAGACAGGAGTAATTTACATGAAATTATTATGCGTTTCACTGGGCTGTGACAAGAACCTGGTGGATACAGAGATGATGCTGGGCCTTCTGAATAAGGACGGCTATACCTTTACGGACGATGAGTATGAGGCGGATGTGATTGTCATTAATACGTGCTGCTTCATCGGCGACGCCAAGGAGGAGAGCGTGAATACGATTCTGGAGATGGCCCAGATGAAGGAAGTTGGAAAGTGCAGGGCGCTGATTGTTACAGGATGTCTGGCCCAGCGCTATAAACAGGAGATAATCGACGAGATCCCTGAGGTTGACGGAATCCTGGGAACCTCCACCTATGATGAGATCTCCAACGTGCTGAAAGAGGCGCTTGGCGGGAAAGAGCATGTTCAGTGCTTCCACGACCTTGATCTCATCCCTGAGGTAGAGACAGACCGTATCATCACGACCGGCGGCCATTACGCCTTTTTAAAGATTGCGGAGGGCTGCAACAAGCACTGCACCTACTGTATTATTCCCAGCCTTCGCGGCAATTACAGAAGCGTTCCGATGGAAAAACTGGTGGCGGAGGCCGAAAAACTGGCTGAGCAGGGCGTCAGAGAACTGATTCTGGTCGCTCAGGAGACGACGCTCTACGGTGTTGATTTGTATGGAAAGAAGATGCTTCCGGAGCTGCTTCACAGGCTCTGCCGCATTTCCGGAATCTGGTGGATTCGGATTCAGTACTGCTATCCGGAGGAGATTACGGATGAACTGATCGAGACGATCCGGGATGAGGAGAAGATTTGCCATTACCTCGACTTGCCGATTCAGCACGCAAGCGATACCATTTTAAAGAGGATGGGGCGCAGGACCACGAGAGAACAGCTGAAGGTTATGGTGGAGAAGCTGCGCAGAGAGATTCCTGATATCGCACTCCGCACCACACTGATTTCCGGTTTCCCGGGGGAGACGGAAGAGGATCACGAGACATTGATGGAATTTGTCGATGAGATGGAATTTGAGCGTTTGGGCGTATTTGCCTATTCCGCGGAAGAAGATACGCCGGCGGCGTCATTTCCGGATCAGGTTCCTCAGGAAGTGAAGGAGGAGCGGAGAGACGAGATTATGGAACTCCAGCAGGAGATTTCCTTTGACCATTCCCAGTCCATGATTGGAAAGACATTGGATGTCATGATTGAGGGGAAGGTCGCGGATGAGAATGCGTACGTGGGCCGGACCTATATGGATGCACCAGGAGTGGACGGCATGATATTTGTCCAGACCGGGGAAATGCTGATGTCCGGTGATTTTGTGAGAGTCCGGGTGACCGGGGCCATGGAATATGATTTGATTGGAGAGGTGGAAGATGAATTTACCGAATAAACTGACGATACTGCGCGTCATTATGATTCCTTTTTTTGTGCTGTTTCTGCTGCTTGACGGGGGCGCCAATCCGACGTACCGCTATATCGCGGCCGTGATTTTCGTCGTGGCCAGCTTTACGGACATGCTGGATGGAAAAATCGCAAGAAAATATAACCTCGTTACGAATTTTGGAAAATTTATGGATCCGCTGGCAGATAAGCTTTTAGTCTGTTCCGGTCTGATCTGTTTCGTGGGTCTGGGCCAGCTGCCGGCCTGGTTCGTGATTATTATTATCAGCCGCGAATTTATTATCAGCGGATTCCGTCTGGTGGCCTCTGATAATGGCGTGGTGATTGCGGCCAGCTACTGGGGCAAGTTTAAAACAGTGTCCCAGATGATTATGTCGGTCTTGCTGATTGTCAATATTCCTGCGCTTTCCATCCTCACAACGGTGTTTGCCTGGATTGCGCTGGTGCTTACTGTTGTCTCACTGATTGATTACGTCGCGAAGAATCTTCGCGTCCTTACGGAAGGGAGTCTGTAATTTATGGTTGTAGAGTTAATTTCAGTTGGAACGGAACTTCTTCTGGGCAATATTGTCAATACGAACGCCCAGTACCTTGCGGAGAAATGCGCGCTTCTCGGATTGTCCATGTACCATCAGGTGACGGTGGGGGCTAATAATGAGAAGTTGACAGAAGCCGTTACAACTACTGCGGAGAATTCAGACAACGACATATTTACAGGAGACCAAAGGCGGACAGTGGATGAACAGTTGAAAGAGGATTTCGCCTCCTCCATTGGATATT
>CAUEKH010000277.1 GCA_959018155.1 uncultured Hungatella sp. | reverse complement strand
TCCACAGCCTCCTCATACTCATCCTCTCCATACACAATATTCACCAGGCGCATATCTTTATACTCTGTTTTTTCCAGTTCCCGCTGCATGGCCTGTATCCACTCGCTCTGGTTGGCCGACCGCGTCTCGGAGGACAGGATCGCCCACTGGCCCGCGTATCCGCAGTTTTGCGCCACTGCCTGGACCAGATCCGCCCCGATTTCCTCCGGCTGAACCGGGCTGACAAAAATATCTCTGCCGGCCGGTTCGCTGTCGGAATCCAGGGTCACCACCACAATCCCTTTTTCCCTCGCCTCTTTTAAGACAGGCGTCAGGGCGTGTTCATCACTGGCCGCAATGGCGATGGATTTCACCCCTTCGCGTATCAGCTCTTTTACCAGTATCACCTGATCTCTGGCCTGGTACGAATCCGGGTACAGCTTCGCGCACTGATAGCCCGCCTTCTCCATCACACTGCAGTAGCCGTCCGCCACCTGTTCGTTATATTTATTATTTTTCGATTTCATAATTATCGCACACGATGTGATATCCGCGTCACTCCCCGCCACCAAAAGCACCGCCGTAATCAGAATCAGCGCCAGAAGAGCCGCCTGCCAGAAATGTTTCATCCATAATCCTCCCAAATCTGCCATAAACCAGTTTTATTTCCATAGATTCCCTTCCAGTATACCCTTCCAGCCGCCTTTTGTCTATTCTCGCATCTTGCATAATTCTCATTTCCTGTTACAATATCATTATCATGACAATCATGTATTTCACCGGAAAGGAGGGCCAAAGCAATGAAACTTCTGATCGTAGACGACGAAAAGCTGACCCGGGAAGGGATCCGCGACACCATCAGCGGGTTTTCTCTGCCATTTACAACAATTCTGCTGGCAGATGACGGAATTCACGGACTGGAGACTGCTGTTTCTGAGAAACCTGATATTGTGCTGACTGATGTGCGTATGCCCCGTATGACAGGCGTTGAGATGGCAGAAGCGATTCTGAAGCAGTGCCCGGATACGGCGATTGTATTTATGAGTGCCTATTCTGATAAAGAATATTTGAAGGCTGCCATTAAGCTGAAGGCTGTCAGTTACGTGGAAAAGCCACTCAGCACGGCGGAACTTGAGGCGGCTTTAAAGGAAGCTGTCGTAAGCTGTGATAACCGTTCCCACATGCGCGGCGCCGTACAGATGCAGGAAAAGGAGAGGCAGGGGCACCTGGCCGTTCTGCTGACTGCTCAGGGGAAGGAAGCGGAAGTCAGAGAATTAATAGAACAGCTTCATCTTTCCATCCATGATACGACCTGTTTCTTCACCATGGTTTTAGACAGCATGACCCCGTTTTCGGATCTGCCTGATGAAGAAATGGAGGCTGCCAGAAGACGGTTCAGCCAGCTGCTGGAAAAAGAGGGGCGTTCCCAGACGTACACCTTCCGCGCCGACCACTGCCTCATTATCCACATTTTTTCTGAGAAACGGCTGGATAAGGAGTGTACGCGCCGGTATGCCGCTTTCGTGAAAGAATGTTTTGAGCCGTACTGCCATTTCTTCCTGGCCGTGGGACCGATCGTCACAGGCCCGGCTTCTGTCCATCTCTCTTATGAAAAGGCGAGGGCGCTCTTAAATAACAGCTTCTTTCATGATTTTAATTCAATCCTGATGGAGTATGACAAACCGGCGGCGCTTAAGCCGTTTACCGATGTGCTGATGGACTTCGGGATGGCGCTGGCGGAAAAGCAGAAGGATACGGCGCTGGCGCTGGCAAAGAGACTTTACGATTCGATTTTAGAGAGCGGTTCCGTGACGCCGAGTCAGGTCCGCGATATTTATTATAAATATTTTGTCAAGCTGGATGAAAATGGCCTGATAAACCATATTTCCCTCTGGAGCAGCGAGGAGGAAAATCCCCACTCCATCTGGGATGGCGTGCTGGGCTGCGCCACCTTATCGGAGCTTCACAAACTGCTCACAGATAAGACGAATCTCTATTTTGAACTGCTGGAGGACGGGACGGATGAGAATCCTGTTGTATTTCAGATTAAGGAATACATCCACAAGAATTACGCCATCCCATCTTTATCGGTCCTGGATGTCAGTGAATTCGTCCACCGCTCTTCCAGCTACGTCTGTACTCTTTTTAAAAATGAAACCGGCCAGACTTTAAACCAGTATCTGACCGATTACCGCATCAAGATGTCGAAAAGCTTTTTGAGCGATCCCCGATATAAAATCACCGATATCTCCGCCAAGGTAGGTTACAGCGACGGCAACTACTACAGCAAGACCTTCCGGAAAATCGTTGGTTTATCACCTTCTGAGTACAGGGAGAAGATGCTTCCATGATCACGTTTATCAAACGGCTGTTCCACCATTATACGTTTAATTTAAGATTAAAGAGCAAGCTGATTATCTCTCATACTATTCTGATCCTGCTGCCGACGGCGGTGCTGTCGGCTTTTATTTTTATGAAGCTTTATACGATCGTCATTGACGACACCATCCGTTCGGAACAGGCGCTGTCCGCCCAGACGGCGGTTTCCATTGAAAATCTGATTTCCCATGTCGTCTATGCCTCCGATACGCTTTTGGAATCATCGGCACTCCACCGTCTCTTCTACTTAACCGAGGAGGCGGCGGCGAAGACTCCCCCGGATGAGAGCCGGATTGAGAGTCTCTACCATTTAAGCAGCAGTCTCATTGACAATTCCATGATCACGGGAATCCGCGTTTACTACGACGATGGCATTTTCCCTGATATGCAGAAATACAATAAGGAAGACCGGGAACTTTTTTCTCCGATTTCTTCGGTCAGCAGCAGCTACTGGTTTGGTATCTTCAGCACCATGCAAAACGGCGCTTTGCTCTGTCCGAAGCTTTATCTGACTCCGTCAGAATCCGATCGATACGGAAGTCTGGCCTATATTGCCAGGATCCCCTACCTTCCCTCCGGGGATAAGCCGATGGACTGGAGACAGGCCTCCGCTTACGTGGCCGTTTATTTTAATGAACAGATCTTTGACTCGGTTCTCTCGAACAATGCCTCGGTAAAGGGGGAGGCGGCCTATATCATCAATGAGAGGGATGTGATGGTTTCTTCCTCGGATTTGTCGCTGTCGAGTATCTATTACATTCCGCGGGCGGATTTTCTCGAACGGCTCGGCGCGGAGAAGACATTTACCCTTGTGTCGTACCCGGATGGGCCTGCGTATACGGCCTACTTTCCGATTGACAATACGGACTGGTACATGATCTCGCTTCTCCCCGCCAGCCACATTACGGACGCAGGAAACCGGCTGATGATTCAGCTGGCCCTGTTTTACGTTCTCATCATGGCGGCCGCCCTGTTCATTGCCTTAAAGCTGTCCACCTCCATCGCGGACAGGATTATCAAGGTTGCCTACCAGATGGAAAGTGTTCACACGGGAAGGCCGGAAAAGCTTAACGTGGCAGAGACGGGCTGTGACGAAATTGGAATTTTGACAGACACCTACAATTACATGACGGAGGAGATCAACCGGCTGATGGACAGCCAGAAAAAAGCCTCCGAGGAACTGCGCCTCGCTGAGTTCCGCGCCCTGCAGGCCCAGATTAACCCTCATTTTCTGTACAACACGCTGGATATGATTAACTGGCTTTCCAGGACAGGGAAAACGGAGGAAGTCACCCGCGCCATACAGGCGCTCTCCCGGTTCTATAAGCTGACGCTCAGCCGGAGGGGCCTTATGAACACCATACAGGAAGAGCTAGAACACGTGAGGCTGTATGTGGAACTGCAGAACATGAGGTATGACAACTGCGTCAGCTTCATGGTCGATGTATCGGATGAACTGTATGAATACACAATCCCCAAGCTGACCTTCCAGCCCATCGTGGAAAATGCCTTTCTCCACGGAATCATGGCAAAGGAGGAGAAGAAAGGCCATATCCTCCTGACCGGCTGGCCGGAAGGCGGCGATATCGTCTTCATCCTGTCCGACGACGGGGCCGGGATTCCTCCGGAGAAGCTCTCTTCCATGCTGGAGGAAGAGCCGCAGAGCACTTTATTTCACAGCACCGGCGCCAGCCACATCGGCGTCTTCAACACCAATCTTCGGTTAAAAAGTCTTTATGGGGACTCCTACGGTCTCTCCTTTAAAAGTTCGCCTGATATGGGAACTGAGGTTACGGTGAGGATTCCTGCGCGGCGGGGGGAGGATGGAGTTTCGTAAGTGGAAAACAAAAAACCAGTAAGAATATCCTGTTTGTAAATTTTATGGTCCGAATATATAAAATATCCGGACCATAAATCTTTGTTTATACTAAATTTACACTCTCACCTATTGCTGCGTATCCTCTCCAGTTCTTCCATCAGCTTCTGATTTTCCGCTTCGAGCCGTTTCTTTTCTTTCTCTGCCTCCATTCTGAACTGCTCTTTCTCCTGTTTCTGCCTCTCCACCTCCGCCTGCAGTTCATCAATCATATATTCC
>CAUEKH010000276.1 GCA_959018155.1 uncultured Hungatella sp. | reverse complement strand
CTCTTCTCCTCGGTGATATCCTCCATCGTCCCTATCACCTCAATCACAGCGCCTCTTCCGTCTGTCACCGGTGACACGGACAGTTTAAACCAGGCTTCTTCCTCAAAGGAAGAACCGCCGGAAAATTCCACCGTCTCCTGTCTCTTTCCATTGGAGGCGTGCTTTAAGGCACTCAGTACCATACCGACATATTCAGGCGATATCAGCCCCTGTCCCGCCGTATTGACAGATACTCCGTGCAGAATCTGCGGAAACTTAACGCCGCGGATTTCCGGTACTGTAATGAAAGTCAGGCAGTCTTCCTTCAGCCGGTATTCAAAAATCGTATTGGTGCTGTGGCGTAATGCCAGTTCCAGCTTTTTCTTTTCCAGTTCCAGTTCTTCCTTGGAATCCAGAATAATCCGTCTCGTTTTCTGGGACCATACGATTATCAATACCGCCAGAAGTATGAATATAAAGACGACTTTTACCGTCAGATAAATTGCGGTCCGGTTGATGTGATCCACATAGTCGCTCGTAACTTTCGTCGAAACCGCTGTCATCACATACCAGTCGTTAAAGGCGGTCGGTTCATAGTAAGCCATTCTCTTCTGCTGGCCTATCTGATAGAAGAATACGCCACTCTTGCGCTGTTCCATATCGCTTCGAATCCGGGAAGCCGCCTCTTCTCCCTTTTCCGCTTCTTTTGATAAAAATTTCAGATAATCTCTCCCTCTGCAGAGTCTGTCAGGGTGGCTCGTCTGAATCACTATCGTTCCATCCGGTTTCAGAATGTAGCTGTAGCTGCTGGAATCGAAACCGGTTGCTGCTACAATATCAATCATCTGATCAACAATCATAATCCCCGCAATTCCACCGACAGGCTTCCCCTCCCTGATAACCGGGGCATAGATACCAAATATCTCTTCCCCCGTCGTACTGGAAATAAAAACATCTGTCATACCGCTCTCTCCGCGCATGACAGCCTCCACATAGCCGCCCACAGACTTTGGAAGAAGCTGATAGTCCAGAGAATACAGCTGCCTGTCAGGGGAAATAAGTCTGATATTGGCAAATCCACACTTCTCTTTCAACTGGCTGTAGAGAAGCTGTCTCTCTTCTTCTGTCAGATCCGGCATCTGAGATAAATACTCCGCGGTGTACTGCACCTCAGATATGACCCCCTCCAGTTCTTTTTCTATGGCCTTTACCGACTGACTGCTGATATCTGCCAGATGGGAGGTGGTCATGAGCTTCACCTGATGATCGATCCGCTTTGTAAAATCAAAGCGAAAAAGCAGAATCAGGACAAGTATCACACCTGCCATAAGCAGTACTGTCTTTCTATTGTTCCGTAAAATACCTGAATCCTTTTTCACAATCCGTCTCCTCTTTCCATAGTCGATTTCCTGTTTCTGGTCATCAGCTGTATTTCCAATTGAACAAAAAGGCCCCAGTCAGAGATACTGACTGAAGCCGTATAAACTTATGCAAGATTGCTGCAACTGGCTGCCCACACGGCCCTATAGCTTTGCGTCACTGCTTTTCAACAGCTTTGCCACTTATAATAATAGGCGCATGGAATTGAAATGTCAACCTAAAAGGCCGGTATTTCCTGAAATAATTGCGAATATTGCGAAAACTGCTGCCGTTCCCGCGGCATATCAGCGGCTCATTTCGCTCTGAGGGCCGCTCTGATTGTGTTCCCTGATTACCGTATTCACCTCATCAATATCTGAAGTCGGCAAATCGCCGGGAATCGTATTCTTTAAGGCGCTGGCCGCATTGCCGTAGCGGACCGCCTTCATACAGTCGCCGCCGCTGCTTAAAAGGCCGTAGAGAGCGCCGGCAATGTAGGCGTCACCACTTCCGATTCTGTCCACCACCTCAATATTGTGGTACGGCTCCTCCTCATAGTACTCATCCCTGGCCGCATCATAGATGACAGAGCCGAATGTGTGGCTCTTCGGGCTGTGAACGACTCTCTGGGTCGATGCAACGATGGAGATAGGGTATTCCTCCGTAAAACTCTTCATCATCTCTCTGGCCGTTCCCTGCTTTTTAAACGTTAAGCGGGCCGTATCCTCTGAACAGAAGAAAATATCGACGTACGGAAGAATCTGTTCGATACACTCCCTTGCCTCTTCACCGGTCCAGAGATTTCCACGGAAGTTCACGTCAAAGGAAATGATCGTTCCCGTTTCTTTAAATTTGCGCATCATATCAATGGCCGTCTGTCTCGTATGCTCGCAGAGCGCCAGGGTAATGCCCGTTGTGTGGAAGCACGTAGCCGCGCGGTACATTTCCTCCGGGAAGGAGTCCTCTCTGATGCTGTAGAAGGAACTGTTCTTTCTGTCGTAAATGACCTTCGGTTTTCTCGGGTGAGCTCCGTATTCATAATAGTAGAGTCCCAGTCTCGCGTCAGAACTGTGGTCATAGATGAAATAGTCATCGCTGATTCCATAGGAACGCACTTTATTTTTGACAAAATTTCCCATGTCATGAGCAGGAAGCTGTGTCACAACACCGGTATGAAGTCCCAAAAGGGCAGCTCCCACCGCCACGTTCAGTTCGGCGCCGCCGACCTGCTTCTGAAAAGAATCCCCGCGCACAAGGCGTTCCACTCCAGCCGGTGACAGGCGAAGAAGCAGTTCTCCCAAACTCAGCAAATCAAATGGTCTGTCACTCATTTCATTCATCCTCCAATCTTAAAAATGATTTTTCCCGTAGTTAAAATATGAAAAAGGGCCATTCCGAAGCTTATAAAAAGCTGATTAGAATGACCCTGATGTCTTTAGCTGTTATCTCTGAACACGTCCGGAACCGTCGCCGCCAGCCAGATTCTCAACGTCTTCTCTTGTTACCAAGTTGAAGTCGCCAGGAATTGTATGCTTTAATGCAGAAGCTGCAACCGCATACTCTAAAGCTGCCTTGAAGTCCTTGCCATCAACCATGCCGCAGATTACGCCTGCTGCAAAGGAATCGCCGCCGCCTACACGGTCTACGATTGGTGTGATGTGGTACTTTCTGGAATGGTAGAACTCACGTGTTGCGCCGTCCATGATGCAGGCAGACCAGCCGTTATCAGAAGCGGAATGGCTCTCACGTAAGGAGCTGATTACATACTTGAAGCCGAACTTGTCAATCATCTGATTGAAGATGTCAACGTAGCCCTGTAACTCCAGTTCACCGGCAGTTACATCGGTGTTGCCTGGCTTGAAGCCAAGAACCTTCTCAGCATCCTCTTCGTTACCGATGCAGACGTCAACGTACTGCATTAAGTTTGTCATAACCTTCTGTGCTTTCTCAGAAGACCATAATTTCTTACGGAAGTTTAAGTCTACGGAAACAGTTACGCCGTGAGCCTTAGCTGCCTTACAGGCTGCCTCAGTCAGTTCTGCTGCTGCATCGCTGACAGCCGGAGTGATTCCTGTAAAGTGGAACCAGTCAGCACCCTCGAAAATCTCATCGAAGTTGAAATCTGCTGCTGTTGCTGTAGAAATAGAAGAATGGGCTCTGTCGTAAACAACGGTGGAAGCTCTCATAGCGGAACCAGTCTCCAGGTAGTAGATACCAAGTCTCTCGCCGCATCTTGCAATGTGCTTTGTGTCTACATTATATTTTCTTAAAGCTGCTACAGCGCACTCGCCGATCGGGTTCTTCGGAACTGCTGTAACGAACTCTGCGTCATGGCCGTAGTTTGCTAAAGAAACTGCTACGTTTGCCTCGCCGCCGCCATAGTTTACATCAAATTCATCTGCCTGGATAAATTTCTCATTATTCGGGGTAGATAATCTTAACATAATCTCGCCCATGGTTACAATCTTTGCCATTGTCTTTTCTCTCCTTGCTTTCGCTTATTCAATCTGTTTATCAGCTTTTGCTTTATATCAATTACTTGCGTGCTTCCGCTACTGCCTTAACGAATTCCTGTGCCTTTGCTGTAACTGCTGCAAAATCACCTGTCTTAGCGCCCTTGGTTAAGCTGCTGCCTGTACCTACTGCGTAAGCGCCTGCCTTAATCCACTTGTCCACGTTGTCTACGTCAACACCGCCGGATGGCATGAACTCGCCCTGTGGCAGAGGACCCTTGAAGGAACTGATCGCTGCCGGTCCCATGATGTTGCCTGGGAAGATCTTGATTACGTCACAGCCACACTCTAATGCGGTGATTGCTTCGGTTGGTGTCATAACGCCTGGAAGCATCGGAACTCTGTAACGGTTGCACATCTTAATTGTCTCAACGTTTAAGCCTGGGCTTACTACGTAGTTTGCACCTGCTAAGATAGCCATTCTTGCTGTCTCAGGATCCAGAACGGTGCCTGCTCCAATGACAACTCTGTCATTATTTTTATATTTTGCAGACATGTTGGCAATGAACTCAATCGGGTTGCCCTCATCCATGGTCATAGTAATCTCGATGAAGTTAATACCGCCCTCGATGATAGCGTCAACAACCTTTTCGCCCTGCTCTA
>CAUEKH010000275.1 GCA_959018155.1 uncultured Hungatella sp. | reverse complement strand
TAAGTCTGTAGCGGCTTATCGGCGTTTTTTAGATTAGGGGGTGTCAAACTCCCGGGTATGTGGGGAAGTTTTTATTATCCCACGAGATGACAGAACAGTTGAGAAGCCTGGCCGCCCATTAAATATTTTTAGTTTATCCTGTGGAAAGAGTCGGTTCGATTGACGAATCGACTCTTTCCGTACTATAATAGATGAAATAATAAGTCTTGGAAAGAGCCGTTTTACTGTGGGGGCGGCGGGAAGGCGGGCCTTATGAACCAATTGCCAGATTACGGCGAAAAGACGGGAATTTGCGTTTTAGACGGAGAGTATCGCGTTATCTATTTAAACAGTGGAGCGAAAACTTTATATCCGGATTTAAAAGAAGGGATGCACTGTTATCAGGGCATCTTTAATGAAAGTCGGCCATGCCATAACTGCCCGGGCCTGGAAGAGGATTTGCCCCATAAACTTTTTTATAATCCGGCATATAAAAGGTGGCTGGAACTGTCATCAGCAGAGATCGAGTGGCCAGGATACGGAAACTGCCGTCTGCTCGCTTTTAAGCCTGTGGAAGAGAAGGGACATGAGGCTTCGGGAGAAGGGGATCAGGTAAGCGAGACGGATCGGCTGACCGGACTGTACCGGTATGGGCCATTTTATCAGAAGGCGGCCGAACTGCTTTCCCGGAATCCGGACACGGCGTTTTGCATGGTGGCAATCGACATCGAGCATTTCAAGCTGTTTAACGAGTGGTACGGCGAGGAGGCGGGAGACTATTTCCTGATTAATATTGGGAAACAGTTAAAGGCTGTGGAGGAAGACTGCGGCGCAATCGCGGGTTATCTGGGCGGCGACGATTTCGCTATGATCGTGAGAAAAGATGCGGACGTGATCGAACGCCTGGAAAATGAGATTAAAAATTATGTGAGGAAGTACGGTGGAAATGCGGGGTTCCTTCCGGCCTTCGGCATCTACGACATCGAGGACAGGAGCATTTCTGTCAGTATGATGTACGACCGGGCTTCCATTGCGCTGGCGTCTGTCAAAGGGAATTACGCGAAAAGAATCTGCTGGTACGATGTCAGGATGAAGGAGAAGATGGAGGAAGACCAGGTCCTTCTCTCTGAGGTCCAGAAAGGCCTGGAAAACGGGGAATTCGTCTTCTATCTCCAGCCACAGTGCAATATGATGACGGGCAGAATCATCGGTATGGAGTCGCTGGTACGGTGGAACCATCCGGTCAGGGGCGTGGTTCAGCCCGGAGAATTTATTCCGCTTCTGGAACGCAGCGGATTTATCACGAATCTCGATCTGTATTTGTGGGAAATGGTGTGTAAGTGGCTTCATGACAGGATTGCGGCGGGATATCGGCCGATTCCGGTCTCTGTCAATGTTTCCCGGATGGATATTTACTCCATCAATGTGACGGAAGTGATGCAGGCGCTGCTCAGAAAGTATGAGATCCCGGTAAAGCTGCTTGAACTCGAGATTACGGAGAGCGCCTACGCGGAAGATTACGATTTAATCAGGCGCGTGGTGACTGAGATGAGAGAGGCCGGCTTTGTGGTCTTAATGGATGATTTCGGAAGCGGGTACTCCTCCTTAAATATGCTTAAAGATGTCAATGTGGACGTGATTAAAATTGACACGAAATTCCTTGAGATGGACGAGTATACGAGAAAACGCGGGATGGGAATCTTAGAAACCATCGTCCATCTGGCGAAACTGATGCAGATGCGTGTCATTGCCGAGGGCGTGGAGCGCAGGGAACACGTTGACATCCTGCAGGAAATGGGCTGTTTCTATGGTCAGGGATTTTATTTCTATCGTCCCATGCCTGTTGAGAAAATGGAAGAACTTCTCGGCGACGGGGAAAAGGTGGATTACCGCGGCATTTTATCGCAGCCGATAGGAGAGGTCCGGCTGGAGGATTTATTCAGCCGCGATGTCACCAGTGAGACGATGCTCAATAACATTTTAGGCGGGATTGCGCTCTATGATGTATGCGGGGATACGTGTGAACTGGTCCGGGTAAATGAAGGCTATTATAAGGTAACCGGCTGCAATCCGGTGGACTTGGAAGAGCGGCGTCAGATGATTATGGGACAGATTCATAAAGAGGACAGGAAAAAGGTTTTGGAACTGTTTCAGAAGGCATACGATAACCCGTTAAGCGGTGCGGAAGGCGTGGTGCGCCGCCATCGGCTGAGCGGTGAACTGATGTGGCTTCAGCTGCGGGTGTTCTATCTGAGGGAACAGGACGGCCACCGGCTCTATTACGGGGCGGTCAGCGATGTGACGGGGCAGAAGCTGCAGGAACAGAAGCTGGCCTCTTCCCAGAAGATTCTGGCTGATATGCTGAGTCTGGATGGGACGAATAAGAATTATGAGGAGCAGGCGGAAGAAAATCTGTGGATGGCGGGAGGCATTTTCGCCCAGATGGCGCCGGGCGGTCTGATTGGGGGATACTGCGAGGAAGGGTTCCCTCTGTATTTTGCCAACAATGAGATGGTGCATCTGCTGGGATATGAGTCGTATGAAGACTTTAAAGAAGGGATTGACGGCAGGGTGGTAAATACCATCCATCCCGATGATTTGGAGCAGGTAAAGAGAGATATTGGCCCGAGGTATTATGCCGGTCTGGAATATACGACGCGGTACCGTATGCCAAAGAAGGATGGGACGTGGTTCTGGGTGCTTGATAAGGGCCGTGTCGTGCAGGCGGAAGATGGCAGGCTTGCGATTGCCAGCGCCTGTATGGATATCACGGCTGCCGTCCTGGCGCATCAGAAGCTGGAGGAGGTAAATAAGGCTCTCCAGTTTAAAAATGGGGAACTGGAATTTTTAAGTTCCGGGGTTCCAGGCGGGTACCATCGCTGTGCATTTACGGAGAACTTCGAGTTCCTCTATATCAGCGAGCGCTTTCTCTACATACTTGGATATACAGCCGAAGAACTGGAGAGAGAGTTCCATAATCAGTTTAAAAATCTGTTTCATCCGGAGGATTGGGAGCGTGTTTACCGGACGATCTCAGAGGCGCCGGAGAATCATACATTTTTCATGGTTGAGTGCCGTCTGAAGGCCAGAAAGGGCTATATCTGGGTTCGTTACCAGGCGCAGAAGGCCATGAAGGAGGGGACTCAGTTCCTGTACGGAATTATTCTCGACATTGACGAGGTGGTAAATTTACGCCGGGAGGTTGACGAAAAACGGAAACGGCTGGAAGAACTGGAGAACCAGAAGCGGGAGGAAGCGGACTTGCTGGCCGGGATTTATAGCAGGAAGGAAGCCGTTCCTGTGATAAGAGAGTGGATTGCGAGACAGAGAGGGCAGAAGTCGGCTCTCGTCCTGTTCCATATAGAAGGATTTGAGAAGGCCGGTGAGATTTACGGGAAAAAGGGCGCCGACCAGTATCTTGCCAGTTACGTGAAACGGTTAAAGAATTCATTCCGCGAGGAAGATGTGTTTTGCCGAATCAGCGGCCTGGAGTTTCTGGTGCTCTGTAAAAATATTGGCGAGAGTGATATGAAACGGAAGCTTAAGAGAGTCCGGGAGGAGATGAAGGCAGCGGTTGAGGCAGAACGGTACCGCACCGCCCTGACTGTCAGCGCCGGCTATGTGATGATTCCGGATGGAAATGCCGGGTTCGATGAACTTTACAAAAAAGCCAGGGAGGTCCTCGATGAGGCCAGAGCCAGGAGGAAAGAAGAGAATGGGTAAGCCATCCGGGAAGTGTAAAAAGCGGTAGATCTTGGAAGACGGCTGTGCTATAATGTGAACACTTGGCGAGGTTTTTCACGAGCCTGGTGAGAACGTATGCCGGGACACTTGGCGAGGTTCTCCACGAGCTTGGTGTCTGCGCTACAATCGCCATAACATTAAATATGGCGGCTGTCTTAAGCCGTTTCAGAAAAAAGTGAGGATATGAGGATATGATAGCTGAGAAGATGAGACCCCTTGTTGAAAATAACTCTGCCATCCGCGCCATGTTTGAAGAAGGAAAACGCATGGCCGCCGAGTATGGCGCAGAAAATGTATACGATTTTAGCCTTGGCAATCCCAATGTACCGGCGCCGGAAGCGGTGAAGAAGGCTATCATTGACATTGTGTCAGAGGAAGAGCCGGTGCGCGTCCACGGATATATGAGCAATGCCGGTTTTGAGGACGTGCGCGACACCATAGCGAAATCATTAAACAAAAGGTTCCATACCTCGTTCCACCTGGAAAATATCCTGATGACGGTGGGTGCGGCAAGCGGAATGAATGTCATTTTAAAGACGATCCTCGATCCCGGGGATGAAGTGGTGGTATTTGCCCCGTATTTTATGGAGTACGCCTCCTACGTGCGCAATTACGACGGAATCCTGGTGACTGTCTCGCCGGATACGGAGACATTTCAGCCGAATTTAGCGGAATTTGCGCAGAAGATCACGAAGAAGACGAAGGCGGTCATTATCAATACGCCGAATAATCCGACAGGAGG
>CAUEKH010000274.1 GCA_959018155.1 uncultured Hungatella sp. | reverse complement strand
GTTTCCGCTCATAATTCCGGCTGGGGCAGTTCTAAGGCCGAAGAAAAGCAAAGTGGAGGGTTCCGAGAGCATTCATCGGGAATTTCTGAAGAAATTCCCGATTCAGGCTCTCTGACAAACTGGCTTTGTGAGCCAGTTTGTCCCCCTCCACTTTGCTTTCCTTCGACCTAAGAACTGCCGACAGCCGGAATAAATCGCGGAAATGGCGTCAGATGTCCCACCCCCGGCCCTGGCGGCTGACACGGAATTTCGCTGAGGTTATTGACGAAAGCAACTTTAAAAAAACGTAAAATTTATAAGTTTATAGTTTTGAAGTTTATAAGTATATCACTATAAATTAATTCGCTACCAATTATTGGTATGAAAAAAGGTATGAAAAAAGGTATGAAAAAAGGTATGAAAAAAGGTACGAAAAAGGTATGATAAAGGTATGAAAAAAGGACCTTCCTGGCAGGGGTATTTCAAGATGCTCAGGAGGTCCTTTTTTTGAAGTTATTTGAGTAACAGTTGATATCGGATTATTCCGACTCCCTCTCCACCCGAATCTCCCAGTGGATCAGGAAGGTCAGCGCCGCCCGGAGGACGATGATGGCTGCCACCACCGCCACTTCTGACAGTTCCCGGACAATGACGGTCCTCAAGATCTCGCTTCCCAGCTTGAATTCCAGCCCGAGAGCCATGCCCTGAGCCAGGTTTAAGCGGATTGCGGGATTGTGTTTTACGTAATCAATGATTCCACGGATTCCGGCTACGATGATGACGATAACCCCCATGAATTCAAAGAGGAGAATGGTGATGTCCACCACATGCCTTAACAGCATCTCCAGATTTTCTACCATTTCATGTCTCCTTGGTTAATTCGATTTCACTTCTTTCCAGCACTCGTTGTAGATGGAATCTACGTCGTCGCCGAGATACTGATATACCTCGCTGCCTGTCAGGGAGTCGATATCCGGGAACACGGCTTTGTTGTTCTGGAGTTCCGGATCCAGCAGATCGAAGGCGCCTTTGTTCGGTGTCGGGTAGGTGATGTATTCGAAGTTTTTCTTTGCAATCTCAGGACGGCAGAGGAAATCGATCCATTTTTCCGCATTTTCCTTGTTTGGCGCGTTGGCCGGAATGACCCAGGAGTCAATCCAGAGGTTGGTGCCTTCTTCCGGCAGAACGTATTCCAGGGTGTAGTCGAGGCCTAAATCAGCCACTTCCTGCTGGATATAAAGCATTTCACCGGAATAGATGACGCCGAGAGCGGCTTCTCCGCCGATCATCTTGTCGCGGACCTGGTCGATAACGTACGCCTGGACGAGAGGTTTCTGCTTAATCAGCAAATCCTTTGCCTCGTTGATTTCCGCCTCATTTGTAGTATTCATGGAATATCCCAGGGATTTTAAGGCGACCATGAACGCGTCGCGGACGCTGTCCTGCATCAGGATATTGTCCTTGAATTTCTCATCCCAAAGATCAGACCATTTCGTCGGAATATCCTCCGGTTCTACCATGCTGGTGTTGTAGAGGATTCCCACGGTTCCCCAGCAGTAGGGGACGGAATACTTGTTTTCCGGGTCGAAGCTTTTGGACATTTCCATATACTTCGGGTCAATCTCTTTGATATTCGGCACATTGTCAAAGTTAATCTCGGCCAGAAGGTTATTTTCAATCATCTTCTGAATCATGTAGTCGGACGGGCAGACCGCGTCGTATTTGACACCGCCGGCCTCGATGACCGGATACATCTCCTCATTCGTCTCAAACATGTCGTAGACCACTTCGATGCCGGTCTCTTTCTCAAACTGGTCGATGACTTCCTCATCAATATACTCTCCCCAGTTGTAGACGTAAACCTTGCCGGCGTCCTTTCCGGAACCGCCATTTCCGCTGCCGCCGTTCCCATCGTTTCCGCCGGATTTGCCGCAGCCGCCGAGTAAAGAAACCGCCAGAACCGCAGTTGCGGCCATGGCCATCACAGATAAAACTCTTTTTTTCATAAATGTCCTCCTTTTCCTTGTCATTTGTTTTTCCGTTTCGGTGCAAAATTGGTAATCAGTAAAAGTATCAGTACAGTCAGAAAAATAATCGTGGACAGCGCATACATGGACGGCTTGATGCCGCGGCGCACTTCACTGTAAATAAGGGTTGATAACGTATTGATACCGGCGCCGCGCGTAAAATGGGTGATGATAAAATCATCCAACGACATGGTGAACGCCAGCAAAAAGCCGGAGAGCACGCCCGGCAAAATATCCGGGAACACCACTTTGAAAAATGCGTAAACCGGCGTCGCCCCCAAATCCATGGCGGCCTCATAAGTATATTTGTCAGTCTGCTTTAACTTTGGCATCACGCTTAAAATGACATACGGAATATTAAATGTAATATGTGCAATTAAAATCGTCTTAAATCCGAGTGAAATTCCGAATGCGATGAACGCCAGCATCAGGGAGATACCGGTGACAATATCGGCGTTCAGCATGGGGATATTCGTAATTCCCATCACGATGGAACGCGGAACGCGCCTCATGTTGTTGATGGCGATGGCCGCCGCTGTCCCGATAATAACCGCGATAATCGAAGATAAAAATGCGATCAGCAGCGTATTATAAAGCGCCGTCATGATGGTGCTGCTGGTAAACAGTTCCGAGTACCATCTTGTAGTGAAGCCTCCCCACTGCGTCCGCGATTTCGAACTGTTAAAAGACAGGACCGTCATGGTCGCGATAGGGGCGTACAAAAATATCAGGATGAGGACGAGATAGAAGTCCTGTAAAAAGCGTTTGACAAAATCCCATTTTCTATTCATCAGAATGCCGTCCCCTCCCCATTTTTATCGTATTTGGCAATCAGAGCCATACTGATTAAAATAAATATCATCAGCACCAGGGAAAGGCCGGATCCTAAGTTCCAGTTGCTCCCCTTTGTAAATTCCTGCTCGATGACATTTCCAATTAAGAGAATCTTGCTGCCGCCCAGCAAATTGGAGATGACGAAGGTGGTCAGCGCCGGAACGAAGACCATGGTAATCCCGCTGACAATGCCGGGAACGCTTAAAGGAAGCAGAATCCGGAAGAGGATCTGTCCGAAGCTGGCTCCTAAGTCCTGAGCCGCGTTGATGACGTTGTCGTCGATTTTTGCCAGGACGTTGTAGACCGGAAGCACCATAAATGGCAGGAAGTTGTATACCATGCCGAGGATGATAGCCCCGGGCGTGTTGATTAAACTCTGCGTCGGCAGATGGAGTGTGGACAGAATTCCATTGATAACGCCGTTCTTTTCCAGCAGCGTCTGCCATGCCAGCGTGCGGAGAAGAAAATTCATCCACATGGGAAGAATGAAGATAAACACCATAAAACTTCCCTGGCCCAGGCCCCGCGTCCGCAGCACCAGAGCCAGCGGATACGCTAACAGCAGGCAGATAACCGTACTGATGAAAGAGAGCCCCAGTGACAGCCACAGCGCCTTGGCGTGTTCCGCGCTGGCGATAGATAAAACATTTGCCAGGGTAAAGGCGCCGGAACGGTCGGTCAGCCCGTAAAATACAATGAGTGCCAGGGGGATGATGGTAAAACCAATCATCCATATCAAATAAGGACCGGATAATAATTTCTTACTCATTGACACCTACCGCCTCCTCATCTTCTGAAGCAGGTTTGTTCATGATCTGGATATCAAATGGATCCACATGGATTCCCACCTTCTGCCCGACCGGGAACATATCCGTGCTGTGTACAAGCCACTCAAAGCCGTCCGGCGTCGTCACTTCCATCTCATAGTGGACGCCCTTGAAGATCAAATGGGTCACGACTCCTTCCAGCGTTCCCGCCTCAGGCGCCACCAAATCAATATCTTCCGGCCGGATCACCACATCGACCGGTTTGTTGATGCCGAAGCCCTTATCGACACAGACAAACTTTGCGCCGAAGATTTCAACCAGCTCGTCGTGAAGCATGATTCCGGGAACGATGTTGCTCTCGCCGATAAAATCGGCCACGAAGGCATTTTCCGGTTCATTGTAAATGTTTTCCGGAGACCCCATCTGCTGGATATATCCCTGGTTCATGACGACGATGGTGTCGGACATGGTCAGGGCCTCCTCCTGGTCGTGGGTGACGTAGATAAATGTGATGCCCAGCTCATTTTTCAGGCGGATCAGTTCGTACTGCATATCCTGGCGGAGTTTTAAATCGAGGGCGCCCAAAGGCTCATCGAGAAGCAGAAACCGCGGTTCATTGACAATGGCCCTTGCGATGGCGATTCGCTGCTGCTGGCCGCCGCTTAAGGAATCGACGCTGCGGTTCTCGTAGCCGTCCAAGTTCACCAGCTTTAAGGCGTATTTGATCTTATCCTGAATATAGGCTTTCGGTTTGTTCTTGATCTTTAATCCAAAGGCGATATTTTCCGCGATGGACATGTGGGTAAACAGCGCGTATTTCTGGAATACCGTGTTTAACTGGCGCTTATTGGGCGGCAGGTTTGTGATATCCTGCCCGTCGAAGA
>CAUEKH010000273.1 GCA_959018155.1 uncultured Hungatella sp. | reverse complement strand
CTCCGACTTATCCGGCTCCTCATTCCGGCCTTTATAGAAAATGACGTACTGAGGCACCGGAAGCATGATTCTGCGGCTCCCATAGATATTAAGGTCCCCGGCCGCAATATACTTCCTGTACTCCTGTGAAAAATAAAAGAGGCCACGTATCGGCATATTGGGGTTCCACGAACTCTGATGTTCCCACAGATTCAGGATATTATCAATCAGAATCGCCACATCATTCTTCATCCCGAGGTAAATCACGTCATCAATCGTTACAATCTCCAATTCATCCGGATTCGTATAATCGGATTCATTTACTGCGTTATACAAATCCAGCAAATCCTTTTTCTCACAAAATACCATGCGGAATAGTCTGTCTTTGTATTTCTTATTTACGTTTTCCATGCTTCACACCTACATTATACCTTTCTTCCTGATGCCTTTCAACAGTTACTTAACTCTCAACGAGACAGACCACCCCCTTTTTGGCATAACAAAAAATCATTGCTCTCAAATCCGGAATCATTTTGGCTGAAACGCCAGGACACCGTATATTTTACGGCTATAACGATAACTTACGGCTGCAGTCATGATAACCTGCACCCCCGCAAATTACCACCATCAAATCAGAGGTACACCGACTGGTGCAAACAGAACCTCTGAGACAGATATTACCACATTCTATCTGGAAAATCAATGAAACTGTTTCGGGCTGGAAAAAACAGAGGAAAAATACAGCTGCCCCGCCTCACAGACCTCATACAGTGCAGACAAGGAAAACCGGTTCCTGGCCTGACAGAAATGGCCGCGGAAAGTTCGTTCCTTCCGCGGCCATCTGCCTCATCGTCTCATACAGAAAACGGATTATCGTTTCTGCATGAGGCATTTTCATGTTTATTCCCGCGAGCAGCGAGCCAGGTAGCCATGCCTGCATGGATATTTGGCGGCTGCCGCGAGGGTCAAATCCCCCGCTGCTCTGCAGCGCTGCAAGTTTGAACCCCTATTGCTTGCAGCGGGGTCTTTGATTGAAGACGGTGACCTGTGCGCGGGGCGTGCAGGTTATCGTTTTAATCTCTTCCCGGGCTGTATACAAATGTCCCCTCAACAGCCTTCGACGGATCATAATTCTCCAGAATCTTACGATATCTCTCTTTATAGCCATTGTCCACCTCAAGCTGAGGGATTACTTTGGCCCCCTCCTCAAAGAAGTGTTTGGATCCGCGCCCCATCTCCTGGCCGCGTCTCGTGTGCTTGTCGAGAGCCACGTCGAGAATCTCCGGGACCTTGCCCATGGCGGCTTCCTTGATAATAATATTCTTCAAATAGTCGCTGGAACGGTCCTTTGTACTTGCACAGAGAATTCTGATTGCATGGATAAAGAACATTGGCTGATCCGGATCATCGTAGGCGTATTTTCTGCGCATATCGTCCAGTGTATTAATCTGAGCTGCCGCGTCCAGATTGCCAAACCCGATATCCTCCACAGAAATAGCCAGCAGACGGTGCCACGTCTTCTCTAAAAGAGCCGGTCCTGAGGTATAAAGTTCATAGGCATACTGACATGCCTCCTCCACCATGGCACGGCGGATAGATTTCTGTAAGCAGGAGATGATCTCATCTGCTGCGAAACCATTTTTTGTTGTTGCATTTGCCCATATGGTGTAATTTGCCATTTTCCCTTACCCCTTCTGATATAATTCAATTAATTCCTCTACCAGGACGCGTACAAGCTCTGCGGACATAATCTGGTCCTCCGCATGGGACATCAGCAGGGAAATCTGAGGCTCTAAGGTATTTACTTCCTTTAAGAGAATCTCTCCATGGGCTTCGTGAGCCTGGCGGTAGAAGTGCTCCCCCTCTTTGATTTTCGGCTGCACAGACTCCCAGTTCCCCTTCTTGGCTTCCTGGAGAGCCTGCATATAACTTGATTTGGCGCATCCGGCATAGGTTACGATCTGCATTGCGCATTCCGATAACATTGTAACATCTGCCATAGTCTAAGCCTTTCCTGTATCCGTTATTTCCTATTTGCCAGCCAGTTCCATTGCGAAATCAATGGCCTTGTCCCCGTCGGCCAGAGCGTAAATCCTGGGCTCAATGCTCGCTACCGGGATATTTAAGATACTCTTGATATTGCTTACTGCATAGATTAACTGCGGGCCTACGAGACATACATCCCATTTTCCGATTTCGTCACTGATACTGGCGTTCGGCACCGCCTCACAGGTCAGCTCCATATTCCGCTTCGCAGCAGCATCCTTCATCTTCTGAACAATTATTGAACTGCTCATTCCAGCATTACAGCATATTAATACTTTCATTGCTTCCTCAGCCTCCTTATTTACTGTGTGCCTGTATTTTATATATTTCCTTTTCTTACTTTAATTCCGGCCAGTATCCCTGGTTTGCCTCGATGTAGTCATCGAGAATCTTCTTCGCCACATTGGCGCTCGGAACTGTCTTGGAGAGAGTCAGCGCCTGCCACAGCTTGTGGTAGCTTCCCTGCTCATAGGCATCCACAACCAGCTTCTCCACAGCTACCTGTTCTTCCATCAGGCCCTTCTGGAAGGTTGGGATCGTGCCAACAGAGAGCGGCTCATAGCCGTCTTTGCCGACGATACATGGAATCTCTACCATGGCATCCTTGTCGAAGTTCTCAATGGCACCGTTATTTCTGACAATCAGAAGCATACGCTCCTTCGTGTTGAAGGCCAGAGCGGTTGCTAAGTCTACGATAAAGGAGGCATGGATTCCGATTTCCAGAGACGTTCCCACCGCAGTTCCCGCCTCAGCGATTCTTGCGCACTCGCCGAAGACGCGCTTCTCTCTGCCGTCCATTACCTGGTTGGCTCTCGTGTAATTCGGATCCGTATGGGCTACCATGTCATCTCCAAATAAATAGTACTGGAAGTAGGAGTTTGGCGCCATGGTCGGGTCAAGGGCTACTAAGTCTTTTACCTTCTTTGCCGTCTCATACCAGGAATTATCGGTGTAATCGCCGTTATTTCCCTCATCCGGCTGAGTATTGCCGTATTTTAACTGATGCTCGATCAGCTTGTTGATATACTCGTTGCCATCCTTGTCCTTGATGGAGGTCCACCAGCCAAAATGGTTCAGTCCGAAGTAGCGGACCGTCATTTCCTTGCGGTTGTTGAAACCGAGGATTTTAGCGATGTTATTTTCCATGCCGATTGGCATATCGCAGATGTTGATAACCCTGGAATTCGGTTTGAATCTGCGGCACGCTTCCGCCACGATGGCAGCCGGATTGGAGTAGTTTAACATCCAGCAGTTTGGAGAGTATTTCTCCATGTAGTCGATATTTTCCAGAACGCCCGGGATGGAACGCATACCGTATGCGATTCCGCCTGGTCCACACGTTTCCTGGCCGACTACGCCGTATTTTAACGGGATTTTCTCGTCTTTCTCTCTCATCGGAAGCTTGCCGACTCTGATATGGGCCAGACAGAAATCAACGTCTGTATACGCTGTCTTTGGGTCTGTGGTAGCCACAAATTCGATGGATGGGTCTTTTTCCTTTACAATAATCTCACACGCCTTTGCAAGGCCGTTCTGGCGCTCCTCATCATTGTCGTAAAGCTTGATGGCGCGGAGAGGAAGCCTGTCTAAATTATCAAGAAGCATCAAAATGATTTCAGGGGTGTAGGTACTTCCGCCGCCTGCGATCACTACGGAAAATTTCTTCTCACTCATTTCTTATCGTCTCCTTTTCATGTTTCTCTTTTTTATCTGTCAGTGTTATACAATATTGCACGTTTTTAACAAAGTTCAATGGAAGTGGATATGGTAATCAGACGGTTTAAGAAATCTTCTTCGTCCTTTGTCTCGTACAGGATATGGATGAGATTTTCACTCATCGCAACCTGTTTAAAGAATTCAAATAAGATACTCACATCGTCATTGGGTCTTCCTTCAATCGCAAGAAGGAAAATGAGCCGGACCGCCTTTTTGCCCACGGTAATCGGACGCCGCAGTACGGCCACGGCCACAGCGGTTTCTTTTGCGAAGGTCATAAGCGGGTGGGGAATCATGACGGATTCACCAATCACAGTCGGGTAGTTGATTTCCCGCGACAGGACGTCCTCCACATACGCTTGTGCGTCGTCGATCTTGTCCTGCTCTTTAAACTGCCCGGCCAGAGTTTCAATCACCCGTTCAAAGGCGATGGCCTCCCCGAAGATCTTCACCCTCTGCCCATCAAAATATTTGTTCACAATTCCGGTAAAACGCTTGCTCATGCGGATTCTCCGGATAAATCCGTTTAGCGCCTGGTAATCCTGCTGGGTTGGAATCCCGTTGATGCGGAACACCGGAATATCCGTGTGGATCCGCTTTCCTTCTGTGGTGATAATCAAATCAGCCTTATGGTCGGTTAAATACCATTCCAGCTGGTGCTCAGGCAGTATTTTCACTACTTCTATCTGGTTCTGGAAATGGTCCTCGATCCAGTTGCATAAAATGGCGTAGACGCTCTGTCTCGGGGCGTTG
>CAUEKH010000272.1 GCA_959018155.1 uncultured Hungatella sp. | reverse complement strand
AATTATTGATGCAAGTCAGTTAGAATTAAACGACAAAGTAGTTGCTATCAAGCGTGTGTCGAAAACCGTTAAAGGTGGACGTACCATGAGATTCTCTGCTTTAGTAGTAGTAGGCGATGGCAATGGCCACGTAGGTGCTGGCCTTGGCAAAGCTGGTGAAGTTCCGGAAGCTATCCGCAAGGGGAAAGAGGCTGCAGTTAAGAATATGGTAACAATTCCTGTTGACGAGAACAACAGTATTCCTCATGATTTAATTGGAAACTTTGGAAGCGCTTCTGTTCTTTTAAAGAGAGCCCCGGAAGGTACCGGTATCATCGCCGGCGGCCCTGCACGTGCCGTTGTAGAGCTGGCAGGTATTAAGAATATCCGTACGAAATCCTTAGGTTCCAACAACAAGACAAACGTAGTTTTAGCTACAATCGAAGGGTTAACTCAGTTAAAGACTCCTGAGGAAGTTGCAAAGCTTCGCGGCAAATCTGTAGAAGAGATTTTAGGCTAAGGAGGATAAGAAAATGGCAGATAAATTAAGAATCACATTGGTGAAATCCCCAATCGGCGCAGTCCCGAAGCAGAAAGCAACAGTTGAAGCTTTAGGTCTGAAGAAACTCCACAAGACAGTTGAAATGCCGGACAACGGCTCTGTCAGAGGAATGATTCAGAGCGTGCGTCATTTAGTAAAAGTTGAAGAAATCTAAGAAAAGTAGTAAGGAGGTGCAATGATGGATTTATCAAATTTACAGCCTGCTGAAGGTTCCAGAC
This sequence comes from uncultured Hungatella sp., assembly GCA_959018155.1. Taxonomy (GTDB): domain Bacteria; phylum Bacillota; class Clostridia; order Lachnospirales; family Lachnospiraceae; genus Hungatella. Next base: position 3,738 of record CAUEKH010000272.1, on the reverse strand, counting down.
AGAGTGATAATTTCAGAAGAGGCCGTGGCCATGGTTCAGGAAATGGTAAGACAGCCGGTAAGGGACATAAAGGACAGAAAGCTCGTTCAGGTGCTCCGAGACCAGGATTTGAAGGCGGTCAGATGCCTTTATACAGACGTCTTCCTAAGAGAGGATTTACAAACAGAAACTCCAAGACTATCATTGGTATCAATGTAAGCGCGTTAGAGTGCTTCGATAACGATACAGTGGTAACAGTTGAGACTCTGATTGAGAGTGGTATTGTTAAGAATCCGCGTGACGGTGTTAAGATCCTTGGAAACGGAGAATTAACCAAAAAGCTTACAGTAAAGGTAGACGCTTTCAGTGAGGGCGCCAAATCTAAAATCGAGGCTTTAGGTGGAACCTGCGAGGTGATCTAATATGTTAAAAACACTCCGTAATGCATTCAAGATCAAGGACATCAGAAAGAAACTTCTGTATACGTTCGCGATGCTGGTGGTTATCAGGATAGGTTCTCAGTTACCGATTCCGGGAGTTGAAACAGGATTTTTTAAGGATTTCTTTGCTCAGCAGAATAACGATGCATTCGGATTCTTTAATGCGATGACTGGCAGCTCGTTTACGAACATGTCGGTCTTCGCACTGAGCATTACGCCATACATCACATCTTCCATTATCATGCAGCTCTTAACCATTGCGATTCCAAAGCTGGAAGAGATGCAGAGAGACGGTGAGGATGGCAGAAAGAAGATTGCGGAGTATACCCGTTACGTGACAGTTGCCCTGGCTTTAATTGAGTCGATTGCTATGGCAATCGGTTTCGGTGGACAGGGACTGTTGACTGAGTTCAATGCAATCAGCGTAGTTATCGCCGTAGTAACCATGACGGCCGGTAGTGCGCTTCTGATGTGGATTGGTGAGCGGATTACGGAAAATGGTGTGGGTAACGGTATTTCTATCGTTTTATTATTCAACATCATCTCCAGCCTGCCTTCAGACGCATCAACCCTTTATACCAGATTCATGTCTGGTAAATCGGTTGCGGTTGCGGCCGTGGCCTGTATTATCATTGTAGCAGCGATTGCTGCAATCGTGGTATTTGTCGTTATCCTTCAGGATGGCGAGAGAAGAATTCCTGTCCAGTACAGCAAGAAGATGCAGGGACGCAAGATGGTTGGCGGCCGGTCCTCCAACATTCCGTTAAAGGTTAATACAGCCGGTGTTATCCCGGTCATCTTTGCTTCTTCCATCATGTCGTTTCCGGTGGTTATCGCACAGTTTTTCGGAAGCCGGATTAACTACGACAGCTTTGGCGGACACATCTTACTGATGTTGAATTCTTCCAACTGGTTCAAGCCGGAAAGACCGGTTTATTCCATCGGTCTTGTCTTATATATCGTTCTGATTATCGTGTTCGCTTATTTCTATACGTCGATTACATTTAATCCGCTGGAAGTAGCCAACAACATGAAGAAGTCAGGCGGTTTTATCCCGGGTATCCGCCCAGGTAAACCAACCAGCGATTATCTGAATTCCATTTTGAACTATGTCGTATTTATCGGTGCATGTGGTCTGACGGTTGTGTGCGTTATCCCGATTATGATTTCCGGCCTCTTTAATGTAAGCCGCCTCTCATTCGGTGGTACCTCATTAATCATTATTGTCAGCGTTGTCTTAGAGACAATCAAGGCAATTGAATCTCAGATGCTTGTACGGTATTATAAAGGCTTTTTGAATGATTGACGGACGAATCCAAGGGGAACACGCTTAAAGTGTTTCTCTTGGTATTTGTGCTATTAGAGGCAATGACTCACGGTGTGGGTGATTGCACAAAAAGGAGGGACTGCTGATGAAGATTATCATGTTAGGTGCCCCAGGTGCCGGAAAAGGGACCCAGGCGAAGAAGATTGCTGAAAAATACCAGATTCCTCATATTTCTACGGGAGATATTTTCCGTTCTAATATTAAGGAAGGAACTGAACTGGGGATGAAGGCCAAGGCGTTCATGGATCAGGGCGCGTTGGTGCCGGATGAACTGACCATCGGAATGCTGATGGACCGCATCGCCAAAGCTGACTGCGAGAATGGTTACGTGCTCGATGGCTTCCCAAGGACGATTCCACAGGCGGAAAGCCTGACGACAGCCTTAGGGGAGAGAGGACAGAAGATTGATTACGCGGTAAATGTGGATGTGCCGGATGAGAATATCATCAACAGAATGTCAGGCCGCCGTGCCTGCTTAAACTGCGGCGCTACATACCACATTGTTTACAATCCCAGCAAGGTGGAAGGCATCTGTGATGTCTGCGGTGACAAGCTTGTCTTAAGGGATGATGACAAGCCGGAAACCGTTAAGAAGCGTCTGTCCGTCTATCATGACCAGACACAGCCTCTGATTGATTATTATGAGAAAGCCGGCGTACTGGCTAACGTGGACGGGACACAGGATATGGAAAAAGTGTTCTCCGATATTGTTGCCGTGCTGAGTGCGGATTCTGATGAACATGCGTGAGGGGGATATTTCCCTCTCCGCTAACAAAAGTGAGGGGGACTTTCAATTTTATGTCAGTTACGATTAAATCTGCAAGAGAGATAGATCTTATGAGAGAAGCCGGACGGATTCTGGCCAGGACCCACGAGGAACTGGCGAAGGCGCTGAAGCCCGGTATGACAACCTGGGATATCGACCATCTCGGAGAGGAAATCATCAGAAGCTACGGCTGCATCCCCTCCTTTTTGAATTATAACGGCTATCCGGCCTCTATCTGTGTTTCGGTAAACGATGAGGTAGTCCACGGGATTCCAAGCAGGAAGCGGGTTATCAAAGAAGGCGATATCGTAAGCCTTGACGCGGGAGTCATTTACAAAGGATACCACTCTGACGCGGCCAGGACGTATGGCATCGGTGAGATATCACCGGAAGCCGGAAGACTGATTGAAGTGACGAAACAAAGTTTCTTCGAAGGGATTAAATTTGCAAAAGCTGGCAATCATCTGAATGATATATCCGCTGCAATCCAGAAATACGCAGAGAGTTTTGGATACGGGGTGGTGCGTGACTTAGTCGGTCATGGAATCGGAACACACTTGCATGAGGACCCGGAAATCCCGAATTTTGCGCAGAGACGGCGCGGAGTCAAGCTGCGGCCCGGCATGACGCTGGCCATTGAGCCCATGATTAACGCGGGCGGCCCCGATGTGGTATGGCTGGACGACGACTGGACGGTCGTTACAGAGGATGGAACGCTTTCCGCTCATTACGAGAACACGGTGCTGATAACCGAAGGGGAACCGGAACTGTTAAGCTTAGGCGCAGAGATCCACTAAAAAGCCGGAGGTGCCATGATGGAGCGTTTCACAGGAGCCTTTGTAAAATCACTGGCAGGCCACGATAAAGATTGCTATTTCTTCATATTAGATGAGTCCGGCGAATATGTTTATCTGGTGGACGGAAAATACCGCCCCATGAGCCGGCCCAAAAAGAAGAAAAAGAAGCATGTGGAAGCCATCAGTATCAAGGGGATTACTCCCGGAGAGAAAATAAAGAACAACGAAATGGTCACAGATGAAGAGATAAAGCGTTTCATCAAACTTTTCAAAAGAGAAAAGCGGGAGATGGAGCAGGTTGTTAGGAGGTAAGATTTTATGTCAAAAGCAGACGTTATTGAAATTGAAGGAACCGTTGTGGAAAAGCTGCCGAACGCGATGTTCCAGGTTGAACTGGAGAATGGCCATCAGGTGCTTGCTCATATCAGC
>CAUEKH010000271.1 GCA_959018155.1 uncultured Hungatella sp. | reverse complement strand
TCAGGCGAAGAAGTTGAACTTCTTTTGGAACAGCCTAAAAACTGTGATAATAAGGTCACCGACAACGTTCAAATCCGAAAAGCTCTCATTCATTATCGCAATGATATTCGGCATTTCTTCTTTGTCAACAGTCGTTTGTTCCTCACTGTCGGCATTACTCAAAAGTGCCTGTACGTCCTCTTCCTTATATCCTTTAGGCTTGCTAAGCATCATTTTTCTTACGTTAATATAGAAACTGTATAACGAGCCATGCGTATTATTGGCGTGGCAGCTCATTGCTGATGCAGAGGCTTGTCCCGATCGTAATATCCTTCTGAAACAGGGGATATTTGAAGCCCTCCAAAGTGATCCCTCTCACCCATTCCGTCAGCGGTAAAAAGGAGATATATTTTCCCCAGACCGCATCCGCGTAAAACTGCGTCCTCCCGTTCAGGATGGAGATCCGGTTCTTCTCATCGACAATCCAGGCGCGGACGCCTTTTAAGAGGCAGGCGTATAAGAGATGGATATTGCCGATGGCGTGATCCATACGGCCGCCGGTGGCCCCCAGTATCGTGATCGAATCGCAGCCCAGTTCCATGGCCGTGTTCAGGGCAAGTTCCGTGTCCGTCTCATCCTTTTCCGGCTTATGCTGATCCCAGGCAATCCCCGCCCGCTTCCGGTACCGGGCCAGAAGCTGCAGATTTACAGTGTCAAAATCCCCGACTACCACATCCGGGATAAGACCCAGCGCTTCCACCGCCTCCAGGCCGCCATCCACGGCAATCACCTTATCATACGTTTTATCCTTTAAAAAATCACCGGCAAACCCATAATTCATGGTGCCGCCGGTGATAATCAGACCCGTCATCATCTTTTATATTCCTCAAATATCTTCATAAACGCCGCGGTATTCGCCGTCACATCCCCGTTAAACACGGCAGAACCGGCTACAAAAACGTTGGCTCCCGCATCCATCAGCTCCCGGACATTGTTACACGTAACGCCGCCATCCACCTCAATATCGGTGTCCAGTCCCCGTTCCGTACACATTTTCCGCAGGCTGCGGATCTTATCCATGGTGTAGGGGATGAATTTCTGGCCGCCGAATCCGGGATTTACAGTCATCAGTAAAACCATATCCAGTTCGCCTAAAATACAGTCGAGAACCGAGATTGGAGTCGCCGGATTTAAGACGACTCCGGCCTTCATGCCGGCTTCCTTTATCTGGTTGATGGTCCTGTCGAGATGGGTGCACGCCTCCGCGTGAACCGTCATGATGTCGGCCCCGGCCTCCTTCATGGCGGAAACGTAGCGTCCCGGCTCTCTCACCATCATATGAACGTCAAACACCTGATCCGTGCAGGAACGCAGGCTGGAAATCACCGGCATCCCGAACGAAATACTGGGCACAAAATCGCCATCCATCACATCGAGATGGACGTACTGCGCTCCGGCGGCTCTCGTCTCCTCCACCTGACGGCCCAGAATCTTAAAATCTGCTCCCAATATGGAAGGGGCTAATATATACATATCAATATCTCCTTTTTTCTTTCAGTTCCTGGTACAAAAGCCTGTAATTGTCGTACCGGCTTTCGCTTATCTCTCCCGCCTTTACGGCCTCTTTGACCCCGCACACCGGTTCCCCGATGTGAACGCAGCCGAGAAAACGGCATTCGTCCTCAAAGGCGGCAAATTCCGGGAAATACTCCTTCAGGTCTCCGCACTCCAGATTCTCGATGTACATGGAACTGAATCCCGGGGTATCCATCATATACGTGCCATTTCCGATTCCAAACAGCTCCGAGTGGCGTGTCGTATGCTTCCCCCGCTCAATCTTCTCGCTGATCGTTCCGGTCTCCATGGCCGCAGATGGATAGAGTAAGTTGGTGAGGGACGACTTTCCCACACCGGACGGACCGGCCAGAACCGTGGTCTTACCGGCAATTAAGCTTCTCACCTCGTCAATTCCCTGATTCTCGTAAGTGCTGGTAAAATAGACGGGATAACCGGCCGTCTGGTAGATCTTTCCAAGTCTCTCCCGCTCTTCCTCCCCCGATAAATCCGTCTTATTAAAGCAGATATTCACCGGGACGGACTGCACCTCCATCATCACCAGGAACCGGTCGAGTAAGTTTAAATTCGGCTCCGGATGGGTGACGGAAAAGATGACGAGCGCCTGGTCGATATTGGCTACCGCCGGACGGACCAGTTCATTCTTCCGGGGAAAAATGGCCTCGATACTGCCCTCCTTCTCCTCCTCATCAAGTACGGAAAACTCCACGTCATCGCCCACCAGCGGCTTAACCTTCCGGTTGCGGAAAATCCCTTTCGCCTTACACTCGTAGACGGAACCGTCCCCATCATCAACGTAATAAAAACCTGCAATTCCTTTAACAATCTTTCCTGTCATGTAATATCCTTACTATTGTGTCATCGGGACAAAGGTAACCGAATAGGAATTGATTACCTGACCCGTATCCACATTTACAATCTCAACCTCGCCGCTTGTCACGCCGTAGGCGCCTTCAATATTCTTGAAAGAAACAGGCAGAATCTGGTCTCCCGACATCGTGACGGGCGCCATCAAGTCTCTCGTCTCCTCTTTTCAGTTGACAATCTGCTTCAGCTGGATTTTGATCGTCATCTGCGTGCTTCCCGAACCGGGGCCAATCAGATTCTGAAGGGGATACGATTTATCAATGGAACCTAAATATTTGACTTTTTGCTGGATCTCAGAGCCCTTGCTGACCACATAATTAATTGCAGTCCCGCCTTCCACCTGGGTATTCTCTACAATCTCCTGGCTGATGATAATTCCGGCCGGAATCTCTTCCGAGTATTCCTCCGTCACGGTTCCCTGGATGAGTCCCACATCCGCCAGCATCTCTATTCCAACTTCCTCTTCCTGTCCCGCAATCGCCGGTACTGTAACAGGATTCTTAAGCGCCGGCCCCTTGCTGACCGCAATGGTGACGCTTCCCCCCTCTTTCACTTTCTCCGGGGTATAGCGGATGATTTTACCTGCTTCCACCGTGTCGCTGTTCTCCTCCTGGATCACAACGGTAATCTTCTTTGTCTCTAAAATAGTCTTTGCCGCGTCAGCTGTCAGAGTTTCCAGCCCCATCCCGGTCAAATCGATCTCCGGGTGTTCCGGTCCCTTGCTGATCACCACATTCGCCTTGGAATACTTATCCACAACCGTATCAGCCTCCGGGCTCTGGGAGATGACCTCCCCCTCCGGGACCGTATCGGAAAATTCATACGTCCGGTTCATCTGGATGCTTCCGTATTCTTTAAGCTTCTGCTCGGCAATCACTTCCGTCAGCCCCAGCACCTCCGGCATCAGGACCTGACGCTCACTTAACGTTGTCTCTTCCTCTGAAGATACGCTCTCAATCACCGTCTCCGACTCCTTCGGCGCCGTCTGGCGGAATAAACCGCCAAGCTTTGTCACTACGAAAAACAGAACGAGAACGATTAAAATGGCTACCACCACACCGGCGGCTGTCAGCAGCTTTTCAATGCCCGGATTGATGTCATCCGGCTCCTCCCGCCGCTGTCTGCGGTTCGTGCTTCCCACAGTTCCCTGACTCTGCTTCGGCTTTTGCCGGGCCCTTCCGGACGTGCGGACCGGTTCTTCCTCATCGGGCCATTCCTCTTCCGTCTCCCGGCTCCGATACGCTCTCGACGGCCCCGGTTCCGGCTGGTTTCTCCTTCCAGAGCGGATCTGTTCCATCTCAGAAGAGCCGATAATCACAGTCTGGGAATTGTCAATGGCCACCGACGGAGGAACCACAAAATCCTCATCCGGGGACACCAGCGCGTGACGCAGATCAGCAATCACCGACAACATGCTGTCGTAACGGTATTCCGGCTTCTTCTCCGTACATTTTAAAATAATATTCTCAAAGCTTACAGGCACCTCCGGATTGTAATAACTCGGCGGCGTAATCGGATCCTCCAAATGCGCCAGAGCCACAGTCACGGTATTATCACCCTCAAACGGCACACGCCCGGCGGCCATCTCATACATGGTGATGCCCAGAGAATAGATATCGCTTCTCGCGTCGCTGAACCCGCCTCTGGCCTGCTCCGGCGAAATATAGTGGACCGATCCCATGGCTGTCGCGCTCAGAGTCTGGGACGAAGCCGCCCTCGCAATGCCGAAATCAGCAACCTTCACCTTGCCATCCCTGGCAATGATAATATTCTGGGGCTTAATATCGCGGTGCACAATCCCCTGTTCATGGGCAGCAGCGATACCCTGGGCCACCTGGATCGCGATGCCGATGGCCTCCCGGCTTTCGAGGAACCCTTTCTTTCTGATGTAATTCTTTAACGTGATCCCCTCGATCAGTTCCATGACTATGTAATGAAGCGTTCCCTCGTCCACGACATCGTATACATTGACGATGTTTGGATGAGAGAGCCGGGCCGCAGCCTGAGCCTCCATCTTGAACTTGCTCACAAAGCTGCTGTCAGAGCTGAATTCCTCTTTCAGCACCTTGATGGCAACCTGCCGT
>CAUEKH010000270.1 GCA_959018155.1 uncultured Hungatella sp. | reverse complement strand
TTTTCCAAGGATGTAACAGGCCAGACCGCAGCCGATATCGCCTTCCGGGACTACCATGATGTCCTCTGTGCCGGGACAGGGAGAGAAGCCTGGTCTTAAACCAATCCTGGAGAGAAGAGACGCGTCGACATCATTCAGAACGAGAAGTTCCACACCGGCTTTCCTTGCTAAATTTTCCATGGCAAGGGAGGCGGCAACGGAAGCGAGCATCTTATCCATCTGGATGGTATCATCGCCCGGGTACCGATTCAGTACAGCCTCGGCAGCCAGCTTAACTTCCCTGTCAGAGAGCGCGGCAATCTCATCCTCCAAATCTGACACAGACAGAAAACGCAGTTCCGGCCCGGCCTTCATGAACAGGGCGTAAGGGTCGACATAAGTGGACCACATCACCTCGTTGTAGGAGGGCAGAAGCCCGAAGGATACCTCACTGAGGCATCTCTTTAACGCGGCCGCCTGTGCGAACTGTCTCGTCTCTTCGATAACGTGTTCCCGGGTTCCGATCACTGTGCGCGTCATGGGGCGCTGGAACCGGCCGACGGATCCGGAGGCCTCAAGACTTCCAACCAGGCCGCCTGCCGCCAGAAAGTCTACAAAACGATCCTCTGTAAAAGAATCGGTAAATGAAGCCGATTCCTCAGTGATTGTCGCAAACAGCAGCGGAACCGGCGGCATGTCCCGGAGAAAACGGATCCAGGCAAAATCGTCGGACCAGGACAGAAACATGGCAAAAATCATATCGGGTCTCCTGGAACAGAAGAGTCCCATTGCCTCCTTTAACTCCTCCCGGGTATACACAACTCCTGGGAAAATAACATCTGCAAAGTCCAGCCCGGAAAGAAGTTCCTTTGCGGCCTGATCCTTCCGTTCATAAAAGAAACCGTGTTCCGTGCCCTCTCCAAGACTGCGAAACCGTGGAGTCGACAACAGCAAAACGCCGATAACAGGTTTATTCAGTTGTTTCATGTAAAAATCCTTTCCGTTTCGTGCCGGATTATTCTGGATTAAATTGTATGTGTTTCTTCGATGCGGCCAGGCGGGTTCTGTCAAGAGACGTTTTTACCTGCTTATATTCCCGGCTTGCCACAGCTGTATACAGCACATCAATGACTGCAAGCTGACCGATTCTCGAACCCATGGGGCCGCTGCGGATCAGCGCTTCTGCCGCAGAAGAGTAAAGACAGATATCCGCCATCTTGGCCAGCGGATTCCTGGAATACTTTGTAAGGCTTATCATGGTGGCGCCGGACTGTTTGACGATCTCCGCCGTCTCCAGAATATCCTTCGTATTACCGGAGTAGGATATCAGAACAGCCACATCCCCGGCTTTTAGCTGAGAAGCATTCAGGATCTGCTGATGAGGGTCAGCGGATGACATGGACAGCTTATTGATTCGGACAAATTTATTACAAGCATCCATCGCCACATTGCCAGAGATGGCAACACCATAGAAATCGACACGTCCTGCCTCTGAAATGGCATCCACAGCCTTCTCCAGCTGGTCTGTTTTTAAGACAGAGAGAGTATTCTCAATTGCCCGGATATCATTGGCGCAAACCGTATTCATAATAGACTCGACGGAATCACCTGGCTGAATATCGGCGTATTCGTCTGAAACCGCGGACTGGGAACGGTCGAGGTCAATGGAAAGTTCCCGGCAAAAGGCCTTATAACCATCGTAACCCGCGGATTTACACAGGCGGACTACAGTGGAAATACTGGTGCCGCAGGCCTGTGCCAGGTCGCTGATTGACATATTGATGACATCAGATGGAAAATCAATGATAAACTGTGCCAGAATCTGTTCCTTGGCAGTCAAAGTATTCATAAGTTCTTTCAGTTTAAAACGACAGTCTGCCATAAGGCTCTGCCCCCTCTCGTGGATTCGTTGATACGTACAATTCATTATACCAAATTTTACCAGCAATAGAAACTAATAAAATAAATATCGCGCAGCCCCCAAAAGAGGGGCCGTGTCAGGGTTGGAGGCCGGCTGGACGGAAATGGATACCGTCTCCAGACCCCTTTTTAATGCAGGAAGAAATAAATCCGCAGATTTTGAGATGGCTCCTCGCAAAACCATATTGGTGAAATGGTATTTTGAGATAACAGGGAGGAGAACGGAAGCTAAATGTTCTCCGGTTTCTTCAAATACCTGGCGCGCCTTTTCGTCTGCCTGAAAGGCAAGAGTGGCACTCTCCTTCACCTCGATCTCTTTTCGGCAGTCAGAAATGAGCTGCCGGTAACGCGTCATAATTCCCCGTTTTGAAATATAATCCTCCGCTGTTCCATTGAGATATGGAAGCCCGTAGATACTGATGCCGGGCCCGCCGGAGGGCTGTTCGAAGATTTTCCCGTCGATCATGGAGGCAAAACCGAGCCCGGTGCCAATGATCACCCCGCACAGCCGGCCGTCTCCCGGAAGTAAAATATCGGAACAGGCGCCGAGCAGGAACGCGGTGGAGTCATGGAGAAAGCGGATTGGGATGGCCTTCCCCAGCCCCTTTTCAAGCCACGGTATGATGGAATAACCGTAGACCGTCTGATACTTGTGCTTCATCAGAAAGCGTCCGGACGGGTAATCGAAGGGGCCGGGAATGCAGACGGCTGTTTGCCGGATTTCCATATTAAGCCGCCTTGCTGTCTGCCTTGCTGCCTGACCAAGCTGAATGTAAGCCTCCTGTATTTCTAAAGCAGAGCCATCAGAACAGACGGGGAGAGAAATCCAGGATTCCTCTATGACTGTGTCGTGTTTAACCAGTGCGGATTTTAAAGAGGTTCCGCCTGCGTCAATGGACAGCACACAGATATCAGAGTTCTTCATTTTCATAACCGTCCTTCAACAGGGTCTTGTGCATCACGACTGTTCCAACTCCGAGGTTGATCACTTCATAAGGACCGAATCCTGCGGGCACGATGACCATTTCCAGATAATCCTGTATAAAGAAGCGATCCGGCGCGCTTAAGGAGCGGATCATGCAGCGTTCCCCTTCAACCAGAACAAGGACGTGGAAGCGATCGGATGTTTCGTCTTCATACCGTCTGTCAAAACGGACATTCCTTAAACTGAAGTAGAGCAGGTCGTGTTCTCCGACGATGGTTTCTTCCCAGTCATCATTCTTCTGCAGCGTTTTTGGTTCAGGCACCAGGTTGGGGCCGACCCAGGAGGCCTTCCGGTCCCTGTTTAAGACACGTTCGCCGTGCCATGTGTGAATTGGCCGCAGGTTGCCATCCAGATCCTGGCGGAGATAATCGTACATCTTATAGGTGTAAGAACCGATGGTCAGGCTTCCGATTTCCAGGATCACCTGATTTCGTCCGGAGGCGTGGATTGTGCCAGCGGGAATCATGAACTGCATACCGGGTTTCGAAGGAAATGAATTCACATATTCATCGTGGTTAAAGCCGATCTTCTCATTTTCCGCGCGTTTGGCTTTTTCGATAAATTCTTCTACATCCCCGTGTTCTGTAAAGCCGCAGTACGTCTTCGCTTCCTGACCGGCCACAACAATATAGTAACTCTCATCCTGGCGGCCCAGTTCATCGTTGTTATTGCGGATATATTCCCCATCCGGATGAACCTGAATGGACATGTTGCCGCTGGAGTGATACGTGTCATCGTAGTTGAAACGGATTGGAAAATAGCCGTGGAATTTTTCGGCAACCTTTTTTCCCATCAGTTCCGGTCCGATGATCTGCACAAAGAAATAGAATGGAAATTCCAGTTCCAATTCTTCCAAATCCGCCACAATAGAAACTTCCATGGGAATCAGATCAAATACCCACGCACAGTTTTTCATCTCCGGCGGCAGATTCCGCAGATGTTTTACGTAGTAGCCGCCCCAGACACCCTCGATGTAGACAGGACGGCAGCGAAGCGGGTAAGTCACCATGGTTCGGAACAGTTCCTTCAGACGTGGAACCGGGATCATCTGGATGGAATCCGGATGGTCGCCGGTTAAGTAGTACTGGACAATGTCGTCGCGTACCACTTCCTGCCGGATCGGAAAGCTGGCTTCAAAATCTACATAATAGCTGTGCCGGATCATCTGATTATAAGTATCGCGTTCTTTATATCCGATATTACCGCATTTTCCTGATCGGATATTCAGAATAGTTCGCTTCTGGGTCATATCCATATAAATCTTTAAATGATACAGTTCGCGGAAGTATGGCACAAGCGCGCCATTTCCATAAATAATCAAAATCCCGCGGCCGTGCTCTGCAAAATCCTGGGCTGTTCTTTTCAGGCTCTCCATGGCTGAAGTGTCCATCAGGCCTTCCATCCCTTCCCTGTAAAGCCGTCCATAGAGAAGCACAGGGTCAGTAATTTTGTCCTCAGGCAGATAGTGAATCAGCTTTGCGCGAAGCTTTTCTTCCTCCATCCAGAGCGAGTCGGTAGAATAAGTCTCCACCGGGATTCCCTTTAGCGAAGCCTGGATTGTGATCTGACCGGCCAGCTGCTCAAATGGGGCGCTGATGAAACCGTCAATTCCGAGGATGCAGGCTGACTGGCGCTTTAAAATC
>CAUEKH010000269.1 GCA_959018155.1 uncultured Hungatella sp. | reverse complement strand
CCTGTTTGGGAGCCAGAAGAACGGAAGCCTCTTTCGAATCTGCCAGATTGCCGGTCAGATAAAACGTCTCCTCAGAGGCGGCAATCCCCTTTAAAACTTCTTCCCTGGCGCACCACTCACCCAGAATCATGACGGAAGCGCCCAGCTGAGCATACTCCTTCGTGCGGTCGAGAAAGGCCGGTTCCGGGAGATAAGCGTAGATTTTATCGTCGCCGAAACGGTCGGAGGCTTCTTTCATCATATCGACATTTTCATCGACGCTGACATCTAAAAAGACCGCTTTCGCCCCCGCATATAAGTATTTCTTCACATCCTCCAGCCGCCGGATGCGGCCGCCGGCGATGATCGGGACATCCGCAGTTCTCGCAATCTCCTTCATTAACCCGATGGTCCGCTCATGATCACCATCCGTCTCTGAGCGGTCATAGAGGAACAGTTCATCTGCACCGCTGTCTCCGTAGAGGCAGGCCAGTCTGATACAGTCCATGCCGCAGGGAACCTCCGGCCGGTCCAGACGGAACGCCTCTCCTTCTCTGATGCAGAATCCTGGTATCACCTTTTTGTACTTTTCCATACTTTAATTCTCCTTAACTGCCGCAGGAGGCAAAATCTCCGCGTTTTTTACAGGGACTGCTCAAATGCCCTGACTGCTTCTTTTAAATCGATCCTGTTTTCATAGAGAGCCTTGCCGATAATGGCGCCCTTAACGCCTGCCTCATACAGTCTTCTTAAATCCTCCATGGATGACATACCGCCGGAAGCGATAATATCCATCCCGGTATCGTCGGTCAGCTTTTTCGTGGCCTCCACATTGGGGCCGGTCAGCATCCCGTCCCGGGAAATATCGGTGTACACGATATGGGACACGCCGTATTCCTTCATCTGGCTGCATAAGTCCGAGGCGCTGACTCCGCTGACTTTCTCCCAGCCCTCAACAGCCACCATGCCATTTTTCGCATCCACGCCGACCACGATCTGATCTGTACCGAATTTTTTTACCAAATCCCGGATAAATTCCGGATTCTCAACGGCCTTAGTCCCGATTATAACCCGGGAAACGCCGAGATCTAACATGGATTCCACGGCCTTTTCACTGCGGATTCCGCCGCCGATTTCTACCGGCATGGAGACGGCGCCGACAATCCTTCGGATCGTCTCCTCATTTACGGAATGGCCCGCCAGCGCCCCGTCCAAATCTACCAGGTGGAGATAGGTGGCCCCGCAGGCTTCCCAGTAGGCGGCCACCTTTTCCGGAGAGTCGGAATAGACGGTCACTTCCTTAAATTCTCCCTGTTTTAACCGGACACACTGTCCGTTCTTCATATCAATCGCCGGATATAACTGCATAATGTTCTCCTATTCCTGATATTTAAAATTCTGATGTTAAAAGCCGTTCTTTACAGCCTTTCTCGCCTCTATTTCTGAATTAATTCTGTTTTTCAAAAGATAAAAAATTGACGCCTGCTCTTTTTTTCCTCTTTTGCCCGCCATGAGGATATGGGCTATGCCATCGTAGGTGGTAGCCACGAGATAGTGTTCCACCTCCTCGCAGGAAGCGATAAAGTCGAGGGGGACGATGGAAAACTGACAGTTGCCCGTCACCACAAAGTCAGGGGTCACATAGACCCGGGACTTGGGCGCAAATTCCTCTGCGTTTTCCAGCTGCTGTTTTACCAGCGCAACCTCATCGGGAGTCAGCTGTTTTAAGCGCGTTGACTCCAGTTTCACCTGTTTTCGGAAACGCAGACATTCCAGAACACCTGCTAAAATGGCGGCTGCCGGCAGCAGAAGCGCCAGTGACTTCTGATAAGGCGGCAGTTTTTCCAGCCCGTGAAGTTCTGTGGCATCTATGTAATGGGTGGCCACAGTCTCGTAAAATTCATTGCGATCCATCTCGTCGAGGGACCACATGGCAGTGAAAAAATCATTGGCATAGTCCGCCAGGTCTACATTTTCGATGGGAAGAGACCGCCCTCTCACATCGATTGGAGGCGTAATCTCATCACTGTCTCCATAGGAGAAATCCAGCAGCTTCTGATACTCCTCTGGCAGTTCACCAGGAATCATAATGATCGCCGGATACATGTCCGAATTGAATCCCCAGTAATAATGCTGTTTGTCATTTTCACTGCTGGCAAATGGCCCCATTAAGTACTGAATCCTGATCGTACAGTCTCTGCTGTTTTCAAACGCGTCGAAAGTTTCCGGTGTTCTCAGCCGCCAGGCCGCCTCCTCATAATACACCAGCATGGTAAAGGAGATCGCCATTGAAATTCCCGTAATCAGCAGGACAATCCCCGCAATTAAATGGGCCGGGTGAAAATGAAGCCGTCTCAGTAAAGCTTCCGCCCGCCCTTCACACTTCTCTTCCGTCATTTTTATAAGCTTCCTTTCGTTGAGAGCACATCGGTGATCCTGGAATCATAGAGTGTGGCCTCATCTAAAGATTTGGCAAAAGCTTTAAAAATTCCCTCGATGATGTGGTGATTATTGTCGCCGGAGAGTTTTCTGATATGAAGATTCATCTCCGCCGCATACGATACGGCATAAAAGAATTCCTTCACCATCTCCGTCTCAAACTGTCCGACCCGCTCTACAGTAAACGGGGCGTCACAGACGAGATACGGCCTGCCTGACAGATCGATGGCGCAGAGTATCAGCGTCTCATCCATGGGCAGAATCATGCTGCCGTACCGCCTGATTGATTTTTTATCGCCCACAGCTTCTTTAATGGCGGTACCCAGCACAATCCCCGTGTCTTCTATGGTGTGGTGGGTGTCTACCTCCAGATCGCCTTTCACCTTCACCGTCAGATCGAAAAGGCCGTGGCGCGCAAAACTGTTCAGCATATGGTCAAAGAATCCAATACCGGTGTCAATATCAGCCTTTCCGGAACCGTCTAAGTTGAGGAAGAGGCGGATATCAGTCTCCTTTGTCACACGCGTTATCTCTGAGCTTCTGTTCATATGATTTCCTTTCCGCTTAAAACTCAACGTTCTTCAAACCGGACCCTGACAGAATTGGCGTGGGCCGTCAGCTGCTCCGCCTCCGCAAACGCTTCGATATCGTGATGCACCGCCTCCAGGGCTTCTTTTGAATAGTAAATAATACTCGATTTCTTCACAAAATCGTCCACATTCAGCGGGGAGAAGAATTTGGCTGTGCCATTGGTCGGAAGTACATGGTTGGGGCCTGCGAAATAATCGCCGAGAGGCTCGGAACTGTACTCTCCGATAAAGATCGCTCCGGCGTTCCTGATTCTCGTCATGTCCTCAAAGGCGTTCTTAGTCACGATCTCCAAGTGCTCCGGCGCAATCTCATTTACCGTCCGGATGGCATCCGCCATGGTGTCAGCCACCAGAATATAACCGTAATTGTCGAGGGATTTTTTAATAATCTCCGAACGCGACAGTTCTTCTGCGAAGCGCTCTGCCTCCTCCGAAACCTTCTCTGCCAGCTCCATGCTGGTGGTGACGAGGATCGCCGAAGCCAGTTCGTCGTGCTCTGCCTGGGACAGTAAATCAGCGGCCACGAAGCGCGGGTTGGCGCTCTCGTCGGCCAAAACCAGAATCTCGCTGGGACCTGCGATGCTGTCGATGCTGACATGGCCGTATACGGCCTTCTTGGCCAGGGCTACAAAAATATTGCCGGGGCCTACGATCTTGTTGACCCGCGGGATGGACTCCGTTCCGAAGGCCAGAGCCGCGATCGCCTGAGCGCCGCCGACTTTATAGACCTCTGTGGCGCCTGCCAAATGAGCCGCTGTCAGAGTAACCGGGTTCACTTTTCCGTCCTTACCGGGAGGCGTCACCATCACGATATGTTCAACCCCTGCCACCTCGGCCGGAATAATGTTCATCAGGACAGAGGACGGATAAGCCGCCTTTCCGCCCGGAACGTAGACGCCGACGCTCTCTAAGGCCGTCACCTTCTGGCCTAAAATGGTGCCGTCCGGCTTGCTGTCAAACCAGCTGTACTGCTTCTGCTTCTCGTGGAAGGCGCGGATATTCTTCATGGATTTCTTCATCACTTCCAGAAGGCCCGGTTCCAAAGAGGCCATGGCCTCCTCAATCTCCTCCTCAGTCACCCGGATGGAGGAAGCGTCCAGTTTGGCCCCGTCAAACCGTTTTGTATATTCAAACAGCGCCTCATCCTGATTCTGTTTTACGTTTTCCACAATCTCCTGGACCGTGTCGGCATACGTGCTGTAGTTGTTGGGGTCCCGCTTTAATAAATCGGCCAGGATGTCCTTCCTGGTCTTTTCGTCTAATTTTACGATCCTCATTGGTTTTCCTCCTGTAATAACGCTCTCAAATCCCGGATAATCGAGGCGATCCGCTCATTTTCCCGCTTCATGCTCACCTGGTTTACCACCACGCGCGCCGATAAGGGGGTGATTTCCTCCAGAACCTTAAGCCCGTTTTCCTTTAATGTGGTCCCCGTCTCCACGATATCTACGATGACCTCACTGAGCCCCACGATGGGCGCCAGCTCGATGGAACCGTTTAACTTGATAATTTCCACGGTCTGATTCT
>CAUEKH010000268.1 GCA_959018155.1 uncultured Hungatella sp. | reverse complement strand
GCCTGAGGCGTACCAGCAAAAAGAATGATCCACCCGGTATTTAAAGCATACATAATATCACTGTGGTCGCCTTTGATTGAAAGCGGACCAGAGACTGTCCGGCATGCCACGTTCATCACCATTGGAAACCGGGTACCTGATTGGACAGGCAATTGCTCCAATGCATACAAAAGACCATTCGCGCTGGTCGCATTGAACACACGACCGCCACAGACCGACGCACCATAACAGATTCCTGCCGCGCTGTGTTCACCCTCAGCCGCCACCAGAGAAATATCATGAAGCCCTTCTGCCTTCATGGCATCCAGATTTTCCGCAATCTGAGTCGACGGTGTAATCGGATAGTACCCCATTACATGATAATTAATCTGTTTGGCTGCATAGGCCGCCAACTCATTGCCGCTGTCAAAAAGCACTCTCTGCGGCTTAACTTCTGTTTTTTCCATCATCTGACACCTCCGTCATTCCGCCGTTCACTCATATAACTTTCTCCGGTAATCCAACCATCCGACGCCTTCTGTGTCCAATGAATATTCGAAGCCACCAGATCTTTGTCCGGCACAAACCACTGTGGATCCGGATGCTCCGCCTCCACCCCGACAACCAGTGCGTTTACCGGACAAACGGAGACGCAGCGAAGACAGCCTTTGCAATAGTGATAATCCAGGCCCCGATTCATCATCTGTTCCTTCCCCTTATAGGTTCCCTTTTTAAACTGGAACACCATATCCGGACATGTGGAGTCGCAAAGGCCGCAATGAATACATTTCGACTCATCAAACAATGGCATATAGCCGCTTCGGGATGGCGAAAGATCATTGGACGCCATACTGCCCGCCAAAGGATTTATTCCGCCGATCGGTGCATTTTCATAACCCCAAATCAACTTTTCCTGATGTCCCTCCGGAATGATTCCCCCGTTTCCTTTCCCGCGAAACTGACGAACCATCTCATACCCGGCCATAAATCCGTTTTGATTGATCTCCAAAAGTTCCGGATACTTTTTGCCGACAGTTTCTTCAATCAACTTTCTTCCACAGGACATAAAATCCCGGCTTTCCCTATTCTGCCCCTTTACGATGTCTTCATCTTCCAATGCTTTCATCATGGCTCCGAGCATAATCATATTGATGCGGCTTTTCGTCCGCATGGCAATGGAGATGCCATCCAGATAATAAATCTCCCCTGAAAGCCACGGATAATTTTGTATCAGTGCCTCTGCATTTTTTTGTGTATTAATGACCATTTTGCGCGGCATTTCTAAAATATCCGGCCACGGATATTTCATCAGAATATTTTCCTGAAAAATACCAAGAACGTCCGGCTCCCGCACTGGACTGTTGATCAATATTTCCTTATCCCCATCGCACCAGCGTATAAACGAACTGACGGGTGAACCCCGTTTTTCAGAACCATAACTGGAAAACGCAGCGCCGTTAAGTCCGAGATATTTCACGCCCAGTTCACCGAGCATTTTCCCACACAGGTTGGCTCCCAGACCGCCCAGACTTTCCAGACGGATTTCAAAATAAGCCTTGTCCTTCATATTCCATTCCTGCCTTCCCTTGGTTTAGAGCTAGTATGTGCCACATTTTTTCCAAATATACACAAAAAACACACGCCGATTTAAAAATCGTCGTGTGTTTTTGCATTCATGATCAACATCTGCAAACGGTTTTCCAGATTGGCAAAGCTGACATCCGGGTCATAATCCAATGGCAGAATCTGGGCATCCGGATAAATCTCTTTCAATCGTTTTGCCACACCACGTCCGAAAACATGGTTCGGCAGGCAGCCAAAAGGCTGCAGAATAACAAAATTCCGACAACCGTGTTTCGCATGGTGAAGAATTTCACCGGGAATCAATACCCCCTCGCCGGCATCAAAGGTGTGATGCATGATCGGGTCACTGTCTTTGACCAAATCCGGCAGACGGCAGGCCGGTTCATACAACGGATGCCGTTTTGCAATAGCGTCGGTCATATTGTGAGCCAGCTCAAAGAATTCATTCGCCGTATGAAACCAAAGTTTTTTCCCAAAAGGCCGTTTCAGATGATACTCCCGAATCTGGGAATCCAGAACAAAGTAAATCTTCCGGATGACATCGGTCATTCGGGCCTCAATAATCTCAAAACCGTTATGCTCCAGATAATCTTCAATATCGTGATTGGCACCCGGATGGAAATTCAAAAGATACTCACCCACGATCAATACTGCCGGTCTCCGATGCAGCCGATCATAACGAACTTCCTTCATAAGATCAATAGCCTTGGAGAATCCCCGTTTTGCCCCAAGTATGCCATGGTTCTGCAAACCATCAACAAGCGCATCCATCCCTTTCTCAAAAGCCCTGTTGGCACTTCCCGGCTCCAACTCATAAGGCCGTATTTTCCGAAGCAGTTCTTCCAGAGCATCAATCATCGGAAGTGCAATGGCAATACGCAGCGCCGAAAAAAGATTCATTCGGAATCCCGGATGCAGATTGTGATAATCCTCATCATCGTTGGTCAAAATCGGTACATGGGCATATCCTGCATCATCCAGCGCCTTTCGAAGCAGAGCGCCATAGTGGGTCAGACGGCAATCACCAATATACTTTGCCATGCCGATGGCCACTTCTCTATCATCATATTTTCCGCTCCGCAGGGCAGCCAGCGCCTCTCCAATGACAATCTGCGCCGGAAAACAAATATCATTATGTACATACTGTTTTCCTAAACGAATGGCGTCTTCCCGTCCAATATCCAAAGGAATCGCCTTTACATGCTGAGTACACAGAGCGGCCGACATGATACGACAGAAAGCATGGGAGGTATTCGGTACAAGAACAACCTTTTCTTTCACACCCTTCTTCGTCAATTTTTCCGGATAAGGGTCTGTCAACTCCTCAATGCTCATTTCCTCATTCTGTCCCCGCCGCATAGCGACGGTTTCCACAAAGGAGCGGACACGGATACGCAAAGGTCCCTGAATATCGCTCTCATCTAATTTCAATATCAACGGTATTTTTCCTGAAATTGCCTTCATTATGCGGATGATCTCATCCGACAGATAGGCGTCATGGCCGCAGCCGAAACTGACAATCTGTACATACTCCAGATGGGGGCTCTGCGCCGCCATGATGGCCGAGCCAAGCATCCGGGCGTGATAATTGTTCACCACATCCAGACGACTTCTGCTCAAATCTACTTTTTCCAATCCCGGTAACGAATCTACGGTCAGCACCGGAATACCCAAACGTGTAAACATAGCCGGCAGATCATGATTGACCAGAGCATCATTCTGATATGGGCGAGAAGCAAGAACAACGGCATAAGTGCCTTTACGCTCCACTTCATCCAAAATCGCCCGGGCAGCCGTCGTCAGTTCCTTATGAAAACTTTCCTGGGCCTCATCCGCCGCCTGAATGGCCGACGTTGTCTGTCCCGGTAAAATTCCAAAAGTTTCCTTCATATATCCAATCAGCTGTCTGTCCCGGTCGACCTTTCCATACCAATGGAATAAAGGTGTATCAAAAGGTACGCCCCACCGTTTTTCCGGATTATCCGAGTTACGAATCACAAATGGATAGCCTTTGACCACTGCGCACATGGATTCGCTGGTCTTTTCCGTATTTTCCGAAGTTACTGTTGTAATGGACGGCATAAAAATCCGGTCCACCTTCTTCTCCACCAGGTTCCGGATATGACCATGAACCAACTTGGCCGGAAAACATACCGTATCCGAGGTCACTGCTGACAATCCGTTTTCATACATCCGGCGGGTACTGTTATCCGATATCTGTACCTTAAATCCAAGAGACTTCCAGAAAGTTGTCCAAAACGGCATCGTTTCCCAGAAGGACAAAACCCTCGGAATACCAATGGTCACCGATTGTTCCGGCAAAATTTCCAGTGCAGGATATTCTTTAAATAACAATTCCTCACGGGTTCGGAATAGGTTCGGAATCTGGTGGACCGCCTGTTCTTTCTCCCGAAGTTTCTCACGTACATCTGTATCGCGGGGATCTCCGAGAATTTCTCCCCGTTCGCAGCGATTATTCGTGACCCAGGACTTTCCATTAGAAAAGGTAACAATCGTCCGTTTACAATGATTTGCACAGAACGGACATGGGAAGTTGGATTCCTGAGAATAGGAAAAATCATCCATGGCATCCAGACCGATAAAGGTTTTCTCTGTCTGTCCCGCGCTGAAGCGCTCCTTAGTGAGCAGCGCCACACCGATGGCCCCCATAATTCCCGGGTAAGGCGCCCGAATAACCTCTTTTCCGATATACTGTTCCATAGCCCGCAATACCGCATCATTCTGGAAAGTGCCGCCCTGAACCACGATTTTATCACCAAGGGAATCCAGATTGGAAATACGGATAACCTTGGTAAATACATTTTCTATGATGGAACAACAAAGCCCGGCCATAATATCCGCCGGTAATTTTCCGTTACGCTGTTCCGTCACAATACTGCTGTTCATAAATACCGTACACCGGCTGCCAAGGGCCGCCGGATTTTTGGAAGAAAAGGCGGTTTCGGCAATTTTCT
>CAUEKH010000267.1 GCA_959018155.1 uncultured Hungatella sp. | reverse complement strand
GGTCAGCCGCTATGAAGCGTGTATGGAGTATGTGAAAAGTCAGCAGATAGCGGTTCATTCTGTCTCGATGGTGTGGTGCCAGGGCTGTACGGATGCAGATAACGGGATGGGAAAAGAAGAGTATAAGGAGAAGACACTCCGCTTTTTCCATGAGTTCCTGAAACGGGGAGTGGAGAAGATTTTCTTAATCCAGATCGGAAACCACCGGGAAAAGCCGGACTTATACGTCCCCATCCAGCAGGCCCAGGAGGAACTGGCCTCTGCCTGTGACGATATCTGTATCGTTTCCCGCCAGTTTGCCACATTCCGGGAGAGAGGACTTATGAAGGACAGTTTCCATTATAAACAGGAAGGATATAATCTGGTAGGCGAAGAGGCCGGAGAGAATGTCGGCGAATATTTGAAAAACAGATAGAGAGTTCCAAACCGGCCGCTGGCCTTTCTCCCTGCCAGAAATTGACAAAATACGCCTGACAGTGTAAGATTAGGAATGACAAAATGGAGAGAATGGAGAGTGAGAAAGAATGATAACAGCAGTACGTTATTATTCCAGAACCGGAAACACAAAGGCAATCGCAGAACAGATCGCCGGGGCAGCCGGCTGTACTGCGGAGTCGATTGAGATGCCTCTGGAGGAAGGGACAGATTTGCTGTTTCTTGGAGGCGGCGTATACTGGGGGAAGATTCCCAAAGAACTGAAAGAGTATGTGAAATTCGTGTCACCGCAGAAGGTCAGGCGGGTTGCTGTCTTTGCCACAGCAGATGTACTGGATATAACATGCAAGATTTATCAGGATTATCTTCGACATCATGACATAAAAGTAATGAAAGATACGTATTTTTGCAACTGTAAAAAGGTAAATGATGTCGAAAATCAGAAGAAAATAGCAGATTTTGCCAAAAAAGTAATGGAAGAAGTATCATTGATAACCTCACACGTATAGACAGGAAGGCAGAGGAGTGAGTGATGAGAAGAAGTAACTGGTTTATGAAGCTGCTTGTTATTCTTCCTGCCGCTCTGCTCGTCATCCTTCTTACGTGGATGGCGGTGGACTGGTGGAACTTAAACCATGGAAAAGATGGAACAGGGACTCAGGCCCAGGTGACATTTGCTGAGGCTGTGACGCAGGAGGAAAGCAGAACCGAAGAGACTAGAAGTAAGCCCGACAGCGAACCGTCTACGGACGAGGTGCTGAAACTGAATCTGTCGGAATCTGAGGAGACGGAAGTGGAGGAGAGTTCTTCGGAACTTAAGACAGAGGCGGAAGATCCCATTCTCCACCTGCTGTTTGGCGGGGATGTATATTTGTCGGATCATGTAATTCAAGCTTATGATAACGCCGGAGGCATACATGGCGTTCTCGACGACGGATACCGGGCGGAAATTGGTGCCGCGGATATCTTTATGGTAAATCAGGAGTTCCCGTTCAGCGACAGAGGAACGCCGGCGCCTGACAAATCCTTTACCTTCCGGCTGCCGCCGGCGCGCGTTGCCATGATGAACGAGATGGGAATTGATATGGTTGCCCTGGCGAATAATCACTCTCTCGATTACGGTACCGATGCCCTGGTTGACACCTGTACGACTCTGGAAGGAGCCGGGATCCCCTACGTGGGTGCCGGGCCGAACATGGACAGGGCCAGGAAACTGGAGACTCTTGAGGTGAGGGGCCGGACCGTCGGCTTTCTTGCCGGATCGAGAGTTTTCCCGGATACCTCCTGGGTTGCGAACAGCCAGAAGCCGGGGATGGTCAGCGGCTACGATCCCGCAATTCTGCTGGAGGAGACAGCGAAGGCGGGAGAATTCTGCGACTACCTTGTGGTTTATATGCACTGGGGCGTGGAGAGAGAAGAGATGCCGAAGGATTACCAGAGAGATCTGGGGAAGAAGCTTATCGACGCCGGCGCGGATCTGGTGATTGGTTCTCATCCTCATGTCCTTCAGGGAATCGAGTATTATAATGGAAAGCCGATTGTATACAGCCTTGGGAATTTCGTGTTTGGAAGCAGCATCCCGAAGACAGCCCTGCTGCGGGCGGACGTGGATTTAGACCAGGACAGCGTCACTCTGTCCCTCGTTCCCGGTACCTCAGGGGCGGGATTTACGAGGGAACTGACTGACGCAGGTAAAATAGCGGAATTTTATCGGTATATCGAGGGAATTTCCTTCGGGATTGTCATTGATGAAAACGGGTATGTGTCACCAGTCACTTCTGCGGCATCTGCCACAGATCGCCCTGACAGACACCCCGCTCTTTAAATCTGGCGGCCAGGGTATTGAGCACAAGCCGCTTGTTGCCACTCCACGCCGGGGCGAGCAGTATTTTCTTCGGCCCGTCCCCGCTTAAACGGTGGATGACGGTACCCGGAGGCAGAAGCGCGACACAGTCAATAACCAAGTCCGTGTATTCTTCTAAGTCCATGACTGGGACGAGGCCTTTCCGGTATTCTGCGGCTAAGTCGGTTCCTTCTAATATATGGAGGAGCTGCAGCTTGATGCCGTCGACGCCGCGCCCGTCTAAATGGGCCAGATAAGAGACTGTCTGAAGCATATCTTCCCGTGACTCGCCGGGCAGCCCCAGGATCACGTGGGTGATGACCGTAAGGCCCGCCTCTTTTAAGCGGGAATGGGCGTCACAGTAAGTGGAGAGCGGATAACCGCGCCGGATATACGCTGCGGTGGATTCATGGATGGTCTGAAGCCCCAGTTCCACCCAGACGGGTTTTCTTTCATTTAAGCGTTTCAAAAGTTCGATGACCTCGAAGGAAAGGCAGTCCGGCCTGGTGGCAACAGAGAGGATGGCTACCTCCGGGTGGCTGATGGCCTCTGTAAACAGCGCCTCCAGGTAGGAAACAGGCGCGTACGTGTTGGTGTAGGACTGAAAATAGGCGATATAGCGGCCCTGGGAATCCGTTTCGTGATTTCCGGGCTGTTTTTTTGGCATTTTTTTCTCAATTCTTGATCTGGCGGCGTCTATCTGCTCAGAGATGGATTGATGTATGGAAATGCCCTCCGCAAATTCACCGGACCCACCCGCGCTGCAGAAAATGCAGCCCCTCTCTCCCAGGGTGCCGTCCCGGTTGGGACAGGTCATGCCGCCGTCAAGCGCCAGTTTATAGATTTTGTGACCGTACCGGTTCTTCATTTCATAATCTAAGGAATGGTATGGTTTGTCATTCCAGTACATGGGAGTCCTCCTGATTTTGTATGGGAATCGTTGTCTGACCGACATTATAACAGAACTTTCCAAAGATTTGGGATTTTATTTAATATCATATTGTAGGATGAGAAAGAGGCATGGTATAATAGGAAAGATGATGAAACTGCTGTTTGCAGGAATCAATGGAGAAAAGGAGACAGTGTGGCATGAAGGTATGTGATACAATCCAGTTACTGGAGTCTGAAAAATCAAGAAAACTGATGGCTGAACTTTACGGCCCGGAGGCGGTAGACGCCAATATTAAGCGTTACGAAGAACTGGTAAGGAGTTTCCAGAAGAAATTTCCGGAAGACGACGTGATGCTTTTTTCCTCACCGGGACGGACGGAGATCAGCGGAAACCATACAGACCATAATCACGGAAAGGTTTTAGCAGGAAGTATCAATTTGGACTGTGTGGGCGTTGCGGCTAAGAACAACAGCAGCAAGGTACATATTATCAGCGAGACGTATAACCAGAGTTTTGTGATCGATTTGAATGATTTATCCCCCAGTGAGAAGAAGGCGGGAACGATCGACCTGGTAAAGGGGATTTTAAAGGGATTCCTCGAATCCGGGTATGAGATCGGCGGATTTGACGCCTATATCACCAGCAATGTGATCAGCGCCGCCGGTGTCAGTTCCTCCGCTTCCTTCGAGATGCTGCTCTGCTCCATTTTGAATACATTTTTTAACGAAGGCCGCATGAATACGGTGGCTTACGCCCACATCGGAAAATATTCCGAGAACGTATATTGGGACAAGGCCTCCGGCCTCTTAGATCAGATGGCCTGTGCGGTTGGCGGTCTGATTACCATTGACTTTTTAGAGCCGACGACTCCTGTTGTGGAGAAGATTGATTTTGATTTCAGTTCTCAGAACCACAGCCTGATTATCGTCAATACCGGAAAGGGACACGCCGATCTGAGCGCCGATTACTCCTCTGTGCCGTTCGAGATGAAGAAAGTGGCAGAATTCTTCGGCAAAGAAGTCTGTGCTCAGATTACCGAGGAGGATGTGATCGGCCATTTGGCCGAGGTGAGAGAGTATGCGGGAGACCGTTCCGTGCTTCGCGCCCTTCATTTCTTCGAGGAGAATAAGAGGGTGGAGGCCGAGGTCAGGGCATTAAAAGAGAACCGTTTCGACGATTTTCTGGAGAATATCACAGCCTCCGGCAACTCTTCCTGGAAATGGCTTCAGAACTGCTTTACAAACTCCAACTACCAGGAGCAGGGAATTACCATCGCTCTGGCTCTGACAGAGCTGTTCATCGCAGAGAAGCAGCGGGGCGCCTGCCGTGTCCACGGCGGCGGATTTGCCGGCGTTATCATGGCTATGCTGCCGAACGATCT
>CAUEKH010000266.1 GCA_959018155.1 uncultured Hungatella sp. | reverse complement strand
AACCCTGTGCCGTAAGGCACAGGGATTTTTCTTTTCTTCTATAAAATTTACATCATCACAGGCAGATCTGTTTTTCTGATTTTACGGTTCCCGGTTCTGCGGTTTCTTCGTTCTTCCAATCCTTCCACTCTTCTCCGATTCCCCCGCTTTTCCGTTTCCCTATCTCTCCAGCTTCCCCAACACGTCACAAAAATCAAACGTCGCAAAATAGTCCTTCGGTGTCTCCGCCCGGCGGATCAGCTGTACGGAACCGTCCTCTTTCAGCAGCAGTTCCGCTGATTTTAATTTTCCGTTATAATTATATCCCATGGCAAAGCCGTGAGCGCCTGTATCGTGGATGTAGAGCAGATCGCCGATATGGATTTCCGGCAGCATCCGGTCGATGGCAAATTTGTCGTTGTTCTCACAGAGAGAGCCGGTCACGTCATACTTGTGGTCGCAGGCCTCGTCCTCCCGCCCCATAACCGTGATATGGTGGTAAGCGCCGTACATGGCCGGGCGCATCAGGTTCACGGCGCAGGCATCCACGCCGATATACTCCTTGTGGGTATGTTTCTCATGGATGGCCCTCGTTACCAGCGCGCCGTAAGGCCCCAGCATGTAGCGGCCCAGCTCTGTATAGATTGCCACATCGCCCATACCGGCCGGAACCATAATCTCCTCATATACCTTTCTGACGCCCTCGCCGATTACCATGATATCATTTGGCTCCTGATCAGGACGGTAAGGGATTCCGATTCCTCCGGAGAGATTGATGAACTTAATCTCTGCCCCGGTCTCCTCTTTCAGCTTCACAGCCAGTTCAAACAGGATCTTCGCAAGCAGCGGATAATACTCGTTGGTCACCGTATTGCTGGCTAAGAAGGCATGAATTCCAAAGTGCTTCGCACCCTTGCTCTTTAAAATCTTAAACGCCTCAAAGATCTGTTCCGTCGTCATACCGTATTTGGAGTCGCCGGGGTTGTCCATGATATCGTTGCTGATTTTGAACACACCGCCTGGATTATAGCGGCAGCTTATGGTCTCCGGAATATAGCCGATGGCCCGCTCCAAACAGTCAATGTGGGTGATATCGTCCAGATTGATGATGGCTCCAATCTCATTGGCATACTTGAATTCCTCCTCCGGCGTATCATTGGAAGAAAACATGATATCCGATCCGTCGAAATCCAGGGCATCCGCCATCATGAGTTCTGTCTGAGACGAGCAGTCCGTCCCGCAGCCGCATTCCTTTAAAACCTTCAAGATAAATGGGTTCGGGGTCGCTTTCACAGCGAAGTACTCCTTATACCCGGGATTCCATGCAAATGCTTCTTTCAGCTTTTTCGCGTTCTCTCTGATTCCCTTTTCATCATAAATGTGAAATGGGGTCGGATACTGTTTCGCGATCTCTTCCAGTTTTTCTTTTGTAATAAATGGTCTCTTCTCCAAAGCCTGTTCTCCTCCTTGTAATCCTGCATATCGTATCCGCTGCAGCAGACAGCACCACCAGCAAAAGGGGCCCTCCCGGGATACACGTTCCATTACGCAACATTGTACCCAAGCCAGACCCCTTTGTCTATACCCTGTCTATACTTTTTTTATTATTTTCACTTAATCAACCGTAACTACCCTCATGATATTGGTGTGGGCAGCCGGCTCATGCCTGCTTAACGGGCTGAGCACACCCGCGGTAACGACAACCAGGTCGTCTTCCTTCACGATGCCCTTACTCTTTAACAGTTCCATGGACGAGTAGATAAGGACGTCCGTGGACTCGGCGCGCTTGGCATTGAACGGCTTTACGCCCCAGTAGAGCTGCATCTGACGGACTGCGGAAGCGCTGGGTGAGAGTCCCACAATCATGGCCTCCGGTCTCCACTTGGAGAGCATACGCGTCGTGAAACCGGTAATACTCGGCGCCACAATCGCCTTAGCCCCCAGATCGTGAGCCGTTCCCACGGAAGAGGAACAGACCGCGTTGGAGATATTATGGGTGTTGGCAGCCGATACGCGGCGCTGGCGGTAAGCGGTGTAATCCAAGTGCTTCTCCGTCTCTTCCACGATGGAGGCCATCATGGAAAGGGCCTCTACCGGATATTTTCCCATGGCCGTCTCTCCGGACAGCATGACGGCGTCGGTTCCGTCGTAAACGGCGTTGGCCACATCCGTCACCTCCGCTCTGGTCGGACGCGGGTTGCGGATCATGGAATCGAGCATCTGGGTCGCCGTGATAACCGGCTTGCAGGCCTCGTTACATTTCTCAATAATCATCTTCTGGATGTAGGGAACCTCCTGAGCGGGAATCTCCACACCCATATCACCGCGGGCAACCATGATTCCGTCGCTGGCTTCGATGATGGCGTCGAGATTCTCAATTCCCTCGGCATTTTCAATCTTCGCGATTACCGCGATACTGGAATTGTGCTCAGCCAGGATCTCCTTGATCTCCCGGACAGCCTCCGCAGTGCGGACGAAGGATGCCGCGATAAAATCAAATCCCTGCTCAATTCCAAATAAGATGTCCGCCCGATCCTTCTCTGTGAGAGCCGGAAGCTTTACCTTCACGTTAGGGACGTTGACCCCCTTCTTCTCTCCCAGTTCCCCGCCGTTTATCACGCGGCAGACAATGTTGCAGCCATTTACTTCCTGTACTTCCAGTTCAATCAGACCGTCATCAATTAAGATGCGGTTTCCTGCGGAGACATCCTCGTGAAGTCTCTCGTATGTGATGTAGCCGATATTCTCATCGCCGACTACCTCTTCGCTGGTCAGCGTGTACGTCTGGCCTTCTACCAGAGTCACTTTCTTTCCATCCTTTAAAACGCCGGTACGGATCTCCGGGCCTTTTGTATCGAGAAGCGCCGCGATCGGAATATCCAGTTCCTCACGCACACTTTTCAGCATGTCAAGACGGCTCTTCTGCTCCTCGTAATCTCCGTGGGAAAAATTGAATCTGGCCACATCCATGCCATTTTCCGCCAGAGCCTTCATTAATTCACGGTCATTGGTGTTAGGTCCCATGGTACATATAATCTTGGTCTTTTTCATATTATCCTCCAAAGCTATTGGTTTGTGGTGTTCCGGGCCGACTCTTCCTCCCCGGTAACGTGTTTATGTGTGTAGAGATGCTCGGAACAGTATTCATAGCTGCCCGCGCATTTGGAGCAGTAGCGGAATTCCAGATTCGGGTCATCCTTCTCCGTCCTTCCGCAGACGGCGCATTTGTGATGGGTACCGCCCTGTGGCATAATTTTTACCTGCTTCTTAAAATCGTGTTTCCGCTTCATTTCCTTTGGGCTGAACCGGTTGTAATTTCTTGTCATGAAGAAGAAAATAATAAAGTTTAAAAGGGAGAGCACAATCGTAATCCGGATGCTCATACCTCCCTTGATAAACCCGTAGAGGAAATAGATCCCGTCGAACAGCGCCAGCCATTTTGCCTTGATCGGAATTACGAAGAACAGAAGGAATTCCAGATCCGGGAATGTGGCGGCAAACGCAAAGAACAGGGAGTAATTTAAGAACTCCGTGGTAAACATCGTGTATCTGGATGGGATCTTAAATACAAGGTTTAAGATCAGAGCGGCCAGTACGTGGCCGATAATCCCCATAAAGAAATAGACATTGAAGCGGAAAGATCCCCAGACGCGTTCCAGCGTAGTTCCAATCATATAGTATAGATACATACTGATTAAGCTGAAGAACAAGTCTCCGCCCGGCGGGAAAATCATAAAGGTTATGATTCTCCAGATCTGCCCGTGCAAAATCTTCTCAGCATCGAGGGAAAGATACTCTACATAAAGGTAGTAAAAATTCGGCAGAAACAGATTCAGCACGAGGCCGACTCCGTATAAGCCAATGATGTAAAACATCAGGTTCGGGATCGCATACTTCCGGTATTTCCGTTCCAGGTTATAAAAAAATTTCATGCTCTCATCCTTTTCTTCATATGATTATTGACAGGCTAGAACAAATCCTTTTTGGAGAAAATCCATGCGACAATCAGGGTCAGGATTAAGGTAAATCCGAGAACAATCGGGAAACCATAGGGACTGTTTGCAAATGGCATTCCGCTGGAGTTCACATTCATACCGTAGAAGCTGGCCACCATGGTCGGGATAGACATAACGATGGTGATCGTCGCCAAAAACTTCATGACAATATTTAAGTTGTTGGAGATGACAGAGGCGAACGCATCCATGGTACCGCTTAAGATGCCGCTGTAGATGTTGGCCATCTCAATCGCCTGCTTGTTCTCGATGATGACATCCTCCAGAAGCTCCGTATCCTCCGGATACTTCTTAATCTTCTCATTGCGCATCAGCTTCTCTAATACCACCTCGTTGGATCGGAGTGATGTGGTAAAATACACCAGGCTCTTCTCCAGTTCCAGAAGTTCAATCAACTCCCGGTTCTTCGTGGACTTGTGGAGTTCTTCCTCGATGGCGCCGCTCTTTTTATCAATAATCCTTAGATATTGTAGGTAGAGGGACGCGTTCTTATACAGAATCTGCAGAATAAAACGCGTTTTCATGTAAGTGTGGAAATCGCGCACCCGGCCATCCATGAAGGCA
>CAUEKH010000265.1 GCA_959018155.1 uncultured Hungatella sp. | reverse complement strand
GCCGCATTTAACTGGTTGACTTTATAAAAACTCATATGAATCAGCTTAAGGATGGGGTAGACCACAAAAAGCAGGATTCCCACCATAGCCGGCATTACCAGAATGTAGGGGACTATTTTTTCTGAAATTTTACCTTTCATACGCCCCTCCTTAACTGTTCCAGGCAGTCCGCATACTCTGCGTCGCCCTGGCGGATCCGCATCTCATCCTTTCCGAAGAAATAGATATGATCCATGTCTGCACTTAAAAATACCTTATCATCCACGCGGAACGGATCCTCCAGCCCGGTCACCATGTAGGTTCGTCCCATCTTATCTCTCACCGAATACGTCGTCTCACGTCCTAACATCTCTCTCGTAATGATAATTCCCTCGGTGTGGAAAGCGCCCGTCTGTCTTTTTTCTCTCGTTAGAATTCCGCGTTCCGGCCGGAAGCCGAGACGTTTTCCGTCCTTTAAAGCCACAATATTCATAGCCGGGGAACCGATAAAACGCGCGGTAAATAAGTTTTCCGGATTGCTGTAAATCTCTTCCGGGGAGGCAATCTGCTGAATCACGCCGTTATTCATCAGGATGACCGTATCGGCCATACTCATCGCTTCAACCTGATCATGCGTTACATACACAAAGGTGGTCTGAAGCTTCTTATGAAGTTCAATTAACTCCACACGCATCTGAACCCTTAACTTTGCGTCCAGGTTTGACAGCGGCTCATCCATTAAGAAAACCGACGGTTTCTTTACCATGGCCCGCGCCAGCGCGACTCTCTGGCGCTGACCGCCGGACAGGGTGCTTGGCATACGGTCCAGGAAATGGGATAAGTCTACTTTTTCACTTGCCTCCTCGATTAACTGCTTTCTTACCTCCTTCGGTATCTTGTTGTTTTTTAATCCAAATTCAATATTCTCCCGGACAGTCATGGTGGGATAGATTGCATAGTTCTGGAATACCATTGCCACGCCTCTCTTCCCAGGAGCAATCTCGCTTACGTCAACTCCGTCAATTAAGACTTTACCTGAAGTCTGCGGTCCAATTCCCGCAATCATACGGAGAAGCGTAGTCTTTCCACAACCTGACGGCCCAACCAGTACCGTAAACGAACCATCCTCGATTTTCAAATTAATATCCCTGATGACCACATTATTATCAAAGCTTTTCGTAACATTTTTAAATTCAATGGCTGCCACGTTATTACCCCTTTCCAATCTCCTGCTGTTATCTCTGTCCCTGTTTTCTTATGAATGGCTCAATTGCCTGTCCATCAGCATCCTTCAAATCCACCCCAAGGATTCGCGCGTAGGTAGGCGCCTGATCCACCAGTCTTCCTCTTTCCAGTACCACATTTTCGCAAAAATCAGGTCCCTTTGCCATGAACACCGGCTGCGGTCCTTTAAACGGAAGATGGCCATGTGTCGCCCTTCCGTAACGGTAATCCGACACTTCATAATTCGTCACTATCGGCCGGTTAATGGAATCTCCAAAGGCGGTATAATCGTCCGATTCCAGTACAAAGGAAAATGGGCCATCCAGATGATACTTTTCGTTCGCCTCCTCTGTGGTGAATACCTCGCTGATCCCGTAAATGCCTTCTTTTGCCATGTATTGTAACAGCCGGTACGTCTTTTCATACGTCTCCCGATCCTCCGGATTCTTTAAATAAACCAGGGCCGACAACCCGCCCGATAAGCACCAGGCATCCCAGTCTTTTAAGGTTCCGTCATCATTTTTTGTGATAAGTCCATGATCGGCCAGAATCACGTTGGGATGAATGATGCGTTTGACTTCCAGCTGCCCGTGGTCGCTGGTTAAAACGAAATTTGTATTTTCCAGTTCCCCAATCTCTTCCACCGCCTGCATAATCTCGCCAATCCACGCGTCTGTCTCCTCGATACCCGTAAGGATCTGGTCATTAAACAACCCGGTGTGATGGCGGTACGCGTCGATATTGGCCGGATGAAGAAACATCACATCCGGTCTGTACTGCCGGATAATATCGCAGGTACAGCTGATGATAAAGCGCTCGGTCGGAGGATGAATCCTGATTTTGTTGTCCCCGATATGCCTCTCCACAATATCTAGCATCTCTTCCCTGGATCCCATCCGTTTCCACGCCTCCCGCGGCGTATCCTCCGGCGACTGAGTCCAGTACTCATCAATCAGATAATCAATATACGGATGATTGCCTGTCACCGGCCAGAATACTGCGGCCGTGGTATAACCTGCCTTTTTCGCCTCTGTAAAAATATCTTCCTTCCACTGGTTATTGCTGTAATCCCATTTCCAGGGAAGAGGCGACGTGCCCGGGATAAACTGCATATTTCCCGCTATTTTGTGCTTATTGGGCCATACGCCGGTACACATGGTCGTATGACACGGATACGTAATTGTCGGATAAACGGAATCGACCTTTTTTACCATACAGCCGCCCGCCAGATACTTCTTAAAATTAGGCAGAGTCTTTAAATACTCTACATCCTCGGTAACCATTGCATCTGCTGAAAAAACAATCAATTTTTTCTTCATTTTCTGTTGTCTCTCCCGGTATCTTTTCTGTTGTCATGTAGATTTTCAAAAATTTCTTTAAGTTTGATATATTTTTTGTATTTTTCCTCATAAATGACCCGGTTGGCATAATTCGGATAATAAATCACCGAAGTTCCCGCCCCCAGCTTATGGATCCAGTCCTTCAACATTCTGGAGGATTTTTCTGTGCCGTCTGCCACCGCGGCGCCCATGATTGCGCTTCCCCTGGCACTGCTCTGGCGGCTTTCGCACACGCGGATTTCCATACCGCAGATATCGGCCAGCATCTGCGTCATCATCGGGCTCTTCATGGGAATTCCTCCGGCTGCAAAAAAGCGTTCCACCGGATGCCCCGCATCGTAAAATGTCTCCAGAATCACTTTCGCCCCAAAACAGATTCCCTCCATCAGGGCTAAATACATTTCCTCGGTCTTCGTGTGGATGGTCAGTCCGGCTATCACTCCGGTCAGTTCCGGCCGCATCAGCGGGCTTCTCACTCCATTCCACCAGTCCAGCACCGACAGCTTACAATCTTCCGGCCGTATTTGGGCCGCCTTATTCTGAAGCAGTTCATGGATGGTCATTCCTTCACGCTTCGCTTCTCTTACGTAATCTTCCGGAACACACGTATCTACGAACCATTTTAAACACTCGCCGACACACGACTGCCCGCCTTCATAGCCGAACATTTTCGGAATGTGGGCTTCATATGTATTGCTGTAAATTCCCGGAATCCCCTCACTCGTATGGGAATTCAGCAGATAGCAGGCGCTCGTTCCTATCACTGCCGTCAAATCTCCTACCCGGTCCGCCCCGGCGCCTACCACCGATGCGTGGGAGTCTATCATGGATGCCGCCACCGGAATCC
This sequence comes from uncultured Hungatella sp., assembly GCA_959018155.1. Classification (GTDB taxonomy): domain Bacteria; phylum Bacillota; class Clostridia; order Lachnospirales; family Lachnospiraceae; genus Hungatella. Next base: position 1,171 of record CAUEKH010000265.1, on the reverse strand, counting down.
CTGGCAACAGCCCCATCTGCTCTGCCGCCTGTTCCGTCAGCCGCCCCACACAGCTTCCTAAGGCGGCGAACCGTCCCCGGTACTTTCTTGTAACCGACTCCGCTCCCTGCATCACTTCCTGAAAAAATTCATCCTTGGGGTATCCGATGCCTCTCTGGTAAAAACTGTTGCAGCCGGCCATCGAAGCGCTTCTGACGCACTCTCCTGTCATATACCAGGTCAGCCAGTCTCCAACCTCCAGAAAAGTACTGCACCGCTTATAGACTTCCTCATCACAATCCTGTGTTTCCAGAGTCTTGGGGATAAATGTCTCACAGCTTATTTTCCCCCCGTAAATGTTTAACCACTCTTCTTTCCAGCCTTCCGCCACGCGGTCCATCTCATCCGCGTACTTTTTTGCCCCATGATGCTTCCACAGCTTGATGTAAGCGTGAGGCCTGTTCTCAAAACCAGGCAGCATGGATATGGGCGTCCCGCTTTTATCTACAGGAATCACCGTCGCGGACGTGACATCCAGGCCGATGCCTTTGATCTCTTCCGGATTTACGTTACACTCAGTAAGCAAATCTTTCACTACATGTCCCAGTCCCTCGATATAATCCTCCGGGACCGCAAGTGCATAATCATTTGGAATCGGGCTTCCATCCGGCAGACTCCCTGATAATACGCCGTGGGGATATTCATAGACTGTCGTCCCTGTTTCTTCCCCGCTGTCCATATCAAGAAGCAGCGCTCTCACTGAAAGAGTTCCATAATCAAGGCCGATTGTATACCGTCTTTCCATCAGGCCGTCACCTCATTCTTCCATCTCTCTCTGAAAAGAAACAGCCGTCTCCTCCGCAACAGATTCCAGAATTCCCAAATCCCACAGAAGCTGAAGCAGCGTGTAGCGGTCTCTTACTTCCTTGGCAACTTCTATACTGTCAACGACCATACCGCAGTCAATTCCGAGTTCCAGCGGGTTTACAGGCGCGTCAAGTTCTTTTAAAATACCTTTGATTCTTCCTTCAGGCGGAACCAAGTCTCTGATTGTCTCCTTAATTTCACCCATCTTTTCTTCAATGACTTTCAGCCTCTTTTTCACGGACTCCGGATCGTTCTTCTTTTCTCTCCGCTCATTGGAAATCACACTGTCAGCGGCCTTTCCAAAAGTCCGTTTCATATTTTCCGC
>CAUEKH010000264.1 GCA_959018155.1 uncultured Hungatella sp. | reverse complement strand
GGTGATGCTGATGACGTATGAATGGGGGTATACATACGGCCCGCCCATGGCCGTACTGGCGCCCAAAACCTCCAGGGATCAGCCGGGACTTCTGTATGAAGGAATCGATTACCGGCTTTTGGGGGAGGCGGCCAACCGGGTGATGCTGATGACGTATGAATGGGGGTATACATACGGCCCGCCCATGGCCGTAGCCCCCATCAATATGGTCCGCAGAGTGGTTGAATTTGCCTTAACGGAAATTCCCGCGGAGAAGATAAGCCTTGGAATCCCCAATTACGGCTATGACTGGCCCCTTCCCTTTGAACGCGGGGTTACGCGGGCAACGACGATCAACAATCTGGAGGCTGTCAGGATTGCCATTGACCATGGCGTTCCGATCCAGTTTGATGAGGCTGCCCAGACACCGTTTTTTCGATACTGGCAGTACGGAATCCAGCATGAAGTGTGGTTTGAAGATGTGAGAAGCTATGAGGCCAAATTTAACCTGATCAAAGAGTACAATCTAACCGGCGCCGGGTACTGGCAGATTATGAATTTTTTCAGGGCAAACTGGCTGCTGTTACACGACAGATTTCGGATAGAATAAAAGATGAGGGCGAAGGCGGCTGCTTTCGTCAGCCGGTGAGGTCGCCACACCGATCGCCCCACGGAACCGGCAGACAGGATTCCCCCTGTCTGCCGCCGCATTATTTATTCCCACGAAGCCGCAGGCCAAATCGACATTACAATATCAAAAAAGTTATCACTGGAATATCCAATCAAAGATTCGCTGGATATACTGATCCCAGAAATTCCACGTATGGCCTCCCGGCCCTTCTTCATATACGAGATCAGCCCCCAGCTCTTCCATCTGCGCCTTCACCGACTGATTCATGGAATACAGGAAGTCTTCCGTCCCGCAGGCCTGGTACAGCTTTGGTACACAGCCATTCTTCTGACACTGTCTGTAGAGAGAGAGCAGATCGGCAGGGCCGCCTTTCAAATTGTGAGGCTCTTTGAAGATATTTTCCCACGGGAACGGGGAATCGTCATCATTGGAGGAAGCCCGTTCTACCGTTTCCATGATATCGAGAGCTCCCGACATACTTGCGGCTTTTGAATAGAGATCCGGCCTGGAAAGTCCCAAAAACCAGGCTCCGTAGCCGCCCATGGAGAGTCCGGCCACAAAGGTGTCTTCCCGCTTTTTGGAGACGGGGAAGAGGCTGGTGACATAGGCCGGAAGTTCTTCCGTAAAGAAGGTAAAATAAGCGCCTCCCCGGTACATATTCTGATAGAAGCTGTTCTCAGCCGATGCCATGACGACGACACAGCAGTTTTTCTGGGCATACCGCTCAATACAGCTGGAACGAACCCAGGAACTGGCATCCCCATATGCGCCGTGAAGCAGATAAAGAACGGGAAGACCTTCCTCATAGGGATAAATGTTTTTTGTCTTCTCATCTGTAATCTGTTCATTTCCCTCCGGTGTGGGGATAATGACATTTACCTCAACATTGTGTTTCAGGGTAAAGCTGTAATAGTGACAATTCATACAGGCCATAGAAATAATCCTCCATTTCTCCTTTTATGAAATTACACCCGCTCTTCAATTTCCCTCTTTACCATTTTTATAAATTTCTCCAAAGGCATGGAAAGATTCTCTCCGGAATCGCGGTAACGGACTGATACGGTGCCTTCCTCCTGTTCTCTGGCCCCTGCTACAAGCATGTAGGGAACCTTTTCAAGCTGGGCTTCGCGGATCTTGTAGCCAATCTTTTCCGGACGGTCATCCAGTTCACAGCGGATATGATTTTTCTTTAGTATATCATAGATTTCTCCTGCGTAATCCGCGTTTTTATCAGAAATTGGCAGAACCTTTGCCTGAACAGGCGCCAGCCAGGTCGGGAATCTGCCGGCATAGTGCTCGATCAGGATTCCGATAAAACGTTCAATGGAACCCAGCAGAACACGGTGAATCATAATGGGACGGTGTTTTTCCCCGTCAGCTCCGGTATACTCCGCCTCAAACCGCAGCGGAAGCTGGAAATCCAGCTGGATGGTCCCGCACTGCCACGTACGTCCCAGAGAGTCTTCCAGATGGAAGTCGATCTTTGGACCGTAGAAAGCGCCGTCTCCCTCGTTGATGACGTAGTCGTATCCCATTTCATCCAGGGCTTCACGGAGACTGTCTGTGGCCATTTCCCAGTCCTCGTCACTTCCCATGCTGTCTTCCGGCCTGGTGGAAAGCTCTACGTGGTATTTGAAGCCAAACATGTTGTAGACCTCGTCAATAAGACGCACCACCCCTTTGATTTCATCTGTGATCTGATCCGGAGTCATATAGATATGGGCGTCATCCTGAGTGAAGCAGCGGACACGCATCAGGCCGTGAAGCGCGCCGGATTTCTCGTGGCGGTGGACAATTCCCAGTTCCCCCATGCGCAGCGGCAGATCACGGTAGGAACGGGGCTGGGATTTGTAGACCAGCATACTGCCGGGACAGTTCATCGGTTTGATGGCAAATTCCGTCTCGTCGATGGTAGTGGTATACATATTCTCTTTATAATGGTCCCAGTGGCCCGATGTCTCCCAGAGGGTGCGGTTTAACATAATCGGGGTGGAAATTTCCACGTAACCTTCCCTCTCATGGATTTCCCGCCAGAAGGAGGTCAGAGTATTCTTTAATACCATCCCTTTTGGAAGGAAAAATGGGAATCCCGGGCCTTCGTCCATGATGGTGAACAGGCCAAGTTCTTTGCCGAGTTTGCGGTGATCCCGCTTCTTCGCTTCTTCAATCCTCGTTAAATACTCTTCCAGCTCAGCAGCCTTCGGGAAGGCGGTGGCATAGATACGGGTCAGCATCTTATTGTGTTCATCTCCCCGCCAGTAGGCGCCGGCGATGGAGGTCAGTTTAAAAGCTTTGACAGCGCCGGTTGACATAAGATGGGGACCGGCACAGAGATCCACATACTCTCCCTGGCGGTAGAAGCTGATGGTTTCCCCTTCCGGAAGATCCTCGATTAATTCTGTTTTATACGGCTCTTCCTTCTCCTTCATGAGGGCGATGGCCTCCACGCGGGGAAGGACGAAGCGCTCCAGCTTCTCATCCTCTTTGACAATTCGTTTCATTTCCGCCTCAATGGCTTCCAGATCTTCCGGGGAAAATGGTTCCGGCCGATCAAAATCGTAGTAGAATCCGTCTGCAATGGACGGGCCGATAGCCAGCTTCGTCTCCGGGAAGAGGCGCTTGACCGCCTGGGCCAGAATGTGCGAGGCAGTGTGGCGGAACGCGGCGCGGCCGCCTTCGTCGTCAAAAGTTAAAATATTTAAGTGACAGTCATTGGTAATTTCGGTTCTCAAGTCCACGGCTTCTCCATTTATCTCTGCGGCGCACGCCTTTTTTGCCAGGCCGGTACTGATGGATGCGGCAGCTTCATAAGCAGATATTGGATGAGCGAACTCGCGGATTTCTCCATTTTTCAGTGTTACTTTCATGATTTTCCTCCTTCTATAGACGGTTATTTTTTTGTGTAATCTCGTCCGGAACAAAAAACACCCCCGGACAGAGATTCTTCTGTCCAAGGGTGCACGGATCATGAATGCACGGTTCCACCTTGATTTTTCACTTGTGTCCGAGACAGACACTGCTTCCTTAACGCGGAAGATACGCCGGCATTGGTTTACCGGTGCTCGGGAGTGGTGTTCGCCACATCAGTACTCAAAATGGCTTTCAGCGCAATCCGCCATTTCTCTCTGTCAGAACTTTATGTGGTTACTGGTTCCGTCTTCGCAGGGAAGTTGAACTTCCTGATTCTTAAAGTATACCCTTTTTTGGTGTTTGTCAAGAGGCCTCAAAAGAAAACAAAAGAAATGAAATATTTTGAATTTTATTAATTTTACAGAATTGATTTGCTTTTTACGGTATTATTTATTACTATGACACGATTTCCTTTTTATTTAAAAAATGAGAGCCAAAAATGTTTGCTTATCAGTTTGTAGTATGTTAAACTAAAATTCAGTATGTGAACCGTGTCAGCGGTGTGAAAACAGATGGTATGGGATATTCCCAGTGTTCGTATAAAGGAGAAGAGACGAATGAAATATGAGAAGGAGCGATTAACTATTTCCGGACTGGGGATGGCCATAGTCTGTATAGCTGCTGTATTACTGTCCGCTTCCAGCATTCTTTCGACTTACAGGATGCAGAAGATGACATCGCAGATTTATGAACACCCATATACCGTTTCCAATGAGGCAAGGGCTACTCGTTCCCGCCTTTTGGATATGCGCTTTTTTATTTTGACGATGTTTACACAGCCGGATCAGGACATGAGCAGCGTCCAGGAGATCCTGAACCAACGGTATTCCATGCAGTATGAATCCATTGAAACGATTACCAGCCAGTATCTGGGACCCAAAAAGGACAGTGAGCGTCTGATGGCTGCCATGCGGGATCTGGAAGAGACTCAGAATGAAGCCGTTCTGATACTTCTTCCTCTGAGTGAGTCGGATACTTCTTTATATATAGAAGAACATCTTTAACCGAAATACGATGCGGTAAATGAAGCTCTGATGACTATT
>CAUEKH010000263.1 GCA_959018155.1 uncultured Hungatella sp. | reverse complement strand
CCGTTTTGCATATCGGTCACAGAAGGCTTCAAACCATGCCACGTTTCTATCTGGGCTGTCGATCACCTCATATCTGTAGAGGTCTTCTGCCCCATAAAGCTTCTGCCCGGCGAATCAAAAACATGGGAACGCAGCTGGGAATTCAACTTAAACTCTTAACACGTCAAACAATTAAATTATGGTCAATCAAAAGGACAGTCCCATTTTTCCAGGACTGTCCTTCTGACTGACCATACACCTCAAAACAGCACAACTTCCTTATCAACCACCCCATAATAAACAGCCTCCAGCCACTCCATCCCGGCCCGGCCGCCCGTCTGATCCGTAATCTCCTTCTCCACCGCCTCCATCTCACTGTCCGGAACCAACACTGTGAGAACCACGCGGTCCGTATATTCACTGTCCAGCGTAGTAATCCCCTTGTTTCCCAGAAAATACTGAATCTTCCCAATCCCGTTATAATCCGTAGAAATCGCCAGCTTCTTAGCCGGTTTCACTGCAAGGACCGTACACTGCGAAAGCCCCTCCTGCACCGCGCCGGAATAAGCCCTCACCAGTCCCCCTGTCCCAAGAAGCGTCCCGCCAAAATACCTGGTAACAACCGCGCAGACATTCTTAACGCCCTCGCCCTCCAGCACATCAAGCATAGGCTTCCCGGCCGTCTGACTCGGTTCCCCGTCATCGCTGCACCGTTTCATCTCCCCATTCTCCCCAATAATCCAGGCATAGCAGTGATGTCTGGCATCCCAGTATTTCTTCCTTATCTCCTCCAGAAACGCAAGCGCCTCCTCCTCCGACTCCACCGGCCTCAAATCCGCAATAAACCGCGATTTCTTCTCCACAATCTCCCCAGTTCCGCCTCTATATAAAATCTTATATTCTTTCCTCATCTTCCACCTCATCTCCGGACAACCGCCACCCCACCCGCCTGCCCACAATATCCTCTTCACAAATCATACCTTTCTATTATAAAAAATCTCCCTGCTATATTCAAGTCCAATTTCCTGATGACTCCCCTTTTTCATACTTTTTTATACCATAATTACAGGAAAAGACTTCGCCGGAAGGGAGACCCGGCCGGGAGGGTTACGTGCGGGGGGCGGGGCGCTTTCTGGTGGATTTGCGCCTTGTGGAGGACATGACAAAGCCTTAGGCCGGTGTGGTGTGGGAGGGAGGGAGAAAATCGGACCACAAAGTCCGATTTTCAGCAGGCCTGAATCGGATTTTTCTTCAGAAAAATCCGATGAATGCCAGCGGTGCCCTCCAACCCGCACTGTGCCGGCCTTAGAACTGTCATTGTCCGCAACTCGGAACAAAAACCACCAGGACTCCCCCCGCCCCCGGGCGCAAGTCTCCCGGCCGATTCTCCCTTCCCTCATTCTACTCGAACCGGACAATTTCTTTTTTGAGGCGTTTCATAATTTTCTTCTCCAGCCGTGAAATATACGACTGCGAAATCCCCAGCAGATCCGCTACCTCCTTCTGTGTCATCTCCTCCCCCTCTTCATCCGTCAGCCCGAACCGCAGTTCCACAATCTTTCTCTCCCGCGGGCTCAGCCTGCTGATTGCTGTGTTCAGCAGATTCTTTTCCACTTCCGTCTCCAAATCCTTGTAAATCACGTCCTCATCCGTCCCCAGGATATCAGAGAGCAGCAGTTCATTTCCATCCCAGTCCACATTTAACGGCTCGTCAATGGACACCTCCATCTTCGTCTTGTTATTGCGCCGCAAATACATGAGGATCTCGTTTTCAATGCAGCGGGACGCGTACGTGGCCAGCTTGATATTTTTCGTGGGATTGAAAGTATTGATGGCCTTGATAAGGCCGATCGTCCCGATGGAGATCAAATCCTCCACGCCGACGCTGGTGTTGTCGAATTTCTTAGCTATGTAAACGACGAGGCGCAGATTATGCTCGATAAGTTCCGATTTCGCACTCTGGTCATCATCGCCTCCAAGCCTGGATATCACCCTGGCCTCGCTCTCACTGTCCAAGGGCGCCGGAAGAATATCGGCGCCGCCAATATAATGGACTTCCCCCTGTTTTGGCATCATCAGTGTCTTGAACGTTGGAACGGCTTTGAACTGGAAACGGTTTGGTACTGAAACTTTTAATATCATATCGGTAATCTCTCCTTTACGTCGTTTGGCTAATCTTCATGCAGAAGCATCTGGTACTGTCCATCTGCTGACAGCGGTTCCCGGCAGACAGCAACCAGAGGCTTTTTAATAATTTTCACTTCATCGCCCTGACGGACTTCCATCTCGTCGAGAAATATCCCGGGCAATACTCCGTTTTTCTTTCCCACACTTCCAAATGGGATGTAGATCACGGACGAAACACTTTCGCAGATATCGCGGACCGCCTCATATGTCACCACATGGACCGGCCGGCGGGTCACCGGCTCATAGAGGCGGTTTCCCGTATCGAGCAGGGCGGTAATCGTCTTTACTTTCCCCCTATAATGTATTGTCACTTCATAGTAATACTTCGTCTGATTCCGGATTTCTGAAAATGCCTGCAAAGCGTATCGAAGCCCAAACCAGGCGCCTCCGGCCAAAAGAAGCAGCCGGCATAGTGACATGGTCCCCCGGCTGTCTCCTCTGAGCATCTGTTCTATATAGTAGCCTGCCCTCGTATGCTGATAGAGGGCTTCCATGATTCCCGCCGCCATCACTGTCACCAGATAGAGGCAGAGTACTGTTTTACCGATCTCTTTTCCCTTTTTTAAGCGAAAGGCAATGGCAGTCATCACAGCAGGAACCGCCGCATACGTTAAAATGATTTCCAGAAGAAACGGTATCTCTAAAATCACTGCCGCCCCCGCCCACAGCGCCCCCGCCGCGCTTGCGCAAATCAGTCTGCACACTTTTTTCGGATACTTCATCAGCCTGCCGGTCATGGACAGCACCAGAAAATCCATCACGAAATTGATTACAAACAATACATCTATGTACAGGTCATACGTCACGAAATTCTCCTCACCTCCTGCCCTGCATGAACATTATAGCCATCCTCCTCTTCGGATTTTGTCAAAACAGGACTGAAAATTCCAATTTTTCATCGCCTTTTTCCAGCCCGGTTTTCCGGATTTCGCCATTTTCCGACAGACCAGGTGTTCTGTTTTTGTCTTTCAGCCGCGGTTACCAAAAAAATCCGGTAAAAAGGCAGCAAAAAAACAGCCGGACGCGGCAGACATTTTTCTCTGTCGCGTTCGACTGTTTCCTTATAATCCGACGAAAGGTGCGAAAATTATACTCCCAGCTGTGAGAGACGTTCCTTTACCTGATCCATCATCTGTGTATATTTTTCAAGTTTTGCTTTTTCTTCCTCAATCTTGGCTGCCGGCGCTTTGCTCACGAATTTCTCATTGCCAAGCATTCCCTTTACACGGGCTAACTCCTTCGTTAAGCGTTCCTCTTCCTTCTTTAACCGCTCGATCTCCTTCTCGATATCGACCAGCTCCGCAAACGGCATATAGATCACGGCCTGCGGGATAACGGCCGACACGGCATCGTCGCCAATTCCGCTCTTGTCCTTCTGTAAAATAACCTCGCTTGCATAGCCCAGAGTCGCGAAGAAGACACGGCTGTGCTCGAAGATATCAAGCAGCTCCTGATTCTCGGAAACCACATAGACCTTCGCCTTTTTGCTCGGCGGCACGTTCATGGAGGTGCGGACATTACGGATTCCTCTCACCGCCTCTTTGATGGTCTCCACAGCGTTCTCCTCGGAAGCGAAGTTCCACTCTTCCTTATAAACCGGCCAGCTGGAAATCATGATGGACTCCTCTGCCTCCTGAAGGTTGCAGAAAATTTCCTCTGTGACAAACGGCATATACGGGTGAAGCAGTTTTAAGGAATTGATCAGGACTGTCTTCAGAGTCCAGATTGCCGCGGCCCTTGTGGTGTCATTTTCATTCCACAGCCTTGGCTTTACCATCTCGATATACCAGTCACAGAACTCCTCCCAGATGAAGTCGTATACCTTCTGGAGAGCGATTCCCAGTTCATACTTATCTAAGTTGTCGGTTACCTCCTTCACCACATTGTTGCATCTGGAAAGGATCCATTTATCCGCCATGGTTAAATCGGTGAGGCTGATATCCGCCTCCTGACCGGCCGTCTCCTTCTCCAGGTTCATCATGATAAAGCGGGAGGCGTTCCATACCTTGTTGGCGAAATTACGGCTGGCCTCCACGCGCTCCCAGTAGAAACGCATGTCATTTCCGGGGGCATTTCCTGTAATTAAGGTCATGCGGAGGGCGTCTGCGCCGTATTTGTCGATCACCTCCAGCGGATCGATACCATTTCCAAGGGACTTGCTCATCTTACGGCCCTGGCTGTCACGCACAAGCCCGTGGAACAGCACGGTATGGAAGGGCGCCTTCCCCGTCTGCTCGTAGCCGGAGAAAATCATGCGGATTACCCAGAAGAAAATAATATCGTAGCCGGTCACCAGAACATCGGTCGGGTAGAAATATTTTAAATCCTCGGTATCTCCCGGCCAGCCAAGCGTGGAGAATGGCCAGAGAGCGGAGGAAAACCAGGTGTCCAGCGTGTCCTCG
>CAUEKH010000262.1 GCA_959018155.1 uncultured Hungatella sp. | reverse complement strand
CGCCTCCGCCAGACGTTATCTGGCATCCTGCCCTGTGAAGCCCGGACTTTCCTCATCTGCAGCCTTTCGACTTTGCAGCTGCGGCCATTTGTCTTACTCAAAACGTTGTTAGTTTACCACAGTTCCTTATTTTTGTAAAGGAAAACGTAATTTTATTCTGAATGCGGGCACTTTTACCTTAATTTCAGACGAGATTAAATGAGATGATATTCTGTATACAATTGTTTCCTGAAGTTCTCGTCCTGTGTCGCTTTCAGCAGAAGATCGTGGCGGCTATTTTTCGATAAAATCTGAAAAAGCTTAGTCATCCGTTCTTCCGCTCTCTGCTCACCTTCTGCTTTACCATCTGCAATCAAATCATCAATCGCTTTACACATATCTATTCGCTCCTTTCGTTTCTCCTCTTTCAGAATCTCTGTCAGACGCTTCTGCTCACCCAGAAGAACCATCAGCGTTGTCAGGGAATCATTATCCAGACTGCGGAGTTCCTGCCTGTGTGATTTCGCGTATCTATAAAATTTTTCTTTCTCTGAGTTATATTTTACCATAGTAAATATGTGCTGTAAACTTGTATGATAGTTTTTCAGATTCTCTGTACGGCGCATATCTATGATATTAAGGTGGTAATCCGGCAAAAATTTTCTTAATTCTTCGTAACCGTCGAAGCTGTCATCAAAGCCCATCATGTCATAAAGACTGAAAGGCCCATCCCATGGTTCTGCGCCATAGTAAAGATTGAGAGTAATAACAGGAATCAGACGATCCTCCTTTGTAATACCAGAAAGGAATTCCGCCCCCTGCAGTTTATCCCCATTTTCAATATGTTTTCGTTCCAACTCCTGTAGTTGTTCAGTATAATCAAGAGCATCGTATGTCATGTCACGGACCGGCATACCATAATGGATCGAATGCTGCCCTTCTGTTGCCGCCAGGATGAAACAGGCACCCGTTTTAGCCATCATGGCAATATCCCGTTTTCTTTGAATTGTCCGTTTCATCCCATTCCTGTCTATCATTACAATACCGGACTCGCCGGAAAGCGGTATTAATTCCTCTGCTTTTAATACCTGTTTTCCGCCGAATATCTCTGCGTTGAATATATCGGCAAACTTCGCCCTGTCCTTCAACAATTTTTTGATACATAAATCTAGTTCTGCCACAGACTTCACTCCCTATTTAGTTTTTTCACCATGGAATGTTTGGCTGATTTGCCAGAATAATTGATTCTTTAAAGAATAGAACTCCATGAAATGTAGATAGAGTATATCATGTATAGTAAGAATACGCAATAAATTTTTCAAAAATTTCGCCGTTCATTTCCTCCTGAATACGATATACAACCACACATGATCGCAAATTGGCACTTTGTTCCTGCCTGTATCTTCTTCTGTGCAGCAGATTTCCCTTATATATTTTAAATTACTACACAGAAGAAGCTTTTTATACATTTCGTGCATATTTTATTTTTCAATGGTCTAAGCTGTCATTTACCTCAAACACTCCCGCACAACAACATCATAAACGGTATGGTTACAATCGAGCACGCCGTCGCCATCCCGAAAATTTCCGAGGCGTAACCGGCGTTTCTGTGAAACCGCAGAGCGAACAAGGTTCCCGTCGTCGCCGTCGGACAGGCCGTGGCAAGGACAATCACAGTCGTAACCATATCGCCCGGATAAAATAGTTTCAACAGCAAAAGCACCACCGTCGGTATCAGCAGCAGGCGCATGGCGCAGATAACGTAGATCTGTTTTTTCTTCATCAGAGACACGATATCACTGCCGGCAATTGAGACGCCGGCAATCAGCATGGCCAGAGGCGTATTCATGTCGGAGATGGCTGTAATCGGCTCTAAAATCATTTCCGGCACGCGAATCCGGCAGAGGTAACAGAGAAGTCCCACTGCCACCGAGATGATGCAGGGTGATTTGAGCGCCGCAACCAGCGATTTTCCATCATGTTTCCCAGTCATCAAAATAACGCCGTGAGTCCAGACAAGAATGTTGAAAACCGTGATATAGGCGGTGACATAGAAGACGCCTTCCGCGCCAAACAGCCCGTTGACGAGTGGGATTCCCATAAACCCGCAGTTCGAATAGATGGCGGACATCCGCTCCACCTCATAGTCCGGTCTCCCCTTTTTTATTAGGAACGACGCAATGAAAATCGCAATGGCGTGGCTCACCGCCGCCATGAGAAAAGCAAGAATAAGACCCCTTAATTTCCCGGGGTCAAATTCCTGCTGATACGAGGTAAATATAAGAAGAGGCGAAACCAGAAGAAGCAGGATATCCGAAAGCCTCTCATTCGTGTGTTTGTCTATCAAATGTACTTTATAGCATATCATGCCTGTGATGGCCATGACGAACATCATACTTATCTTTTCCGCGGTGATTACTGCCAGTTCCACGTTACTTTCCCCTCTTTATCTCTCTTATCTTTTGTCTTTTTATCCCGTCCGGAAGTTCTGATGAGAAATGACGCCAGCCCAGGCATTTTTCATCAGACCCGGAAACAGCTTCCGCCGATAAACTCCCTCACAATCGAATTATTCGGAATATTCTCACTGTTTACCCCAAGAAAATAATCCAGGAATTTTAACAGCCGCTTAGCCTCCATATACTCCTCAGAATCTCTCGGAATACCGAACAGCAGCGGCTCCGCGTACTGCTTTAAAACCGCCAGTTCGTAAACCGTGGCCGAGTTAAACATCATATCGGCCGATTCCTGGAACGGGAAGATATACTCTTCCTCCCCTCTTCTGACCGTAGGCCACATCCGGATCGTATCCTGAGCGGAGGAACCGCGCGTTCTGGCGTCCCTCACCATGCGCCGCAGAAGGCGGCAGTCCGTCGTGGGGATCCGGTTGTGTTCATCGACATTTAACTGAGTTAAGGCGCTGACATAGATGCGGAATTTGCTCTCTTTTGGAAGGGTGTAGGAAAGGCGGTCATTTAAACAGTGGATGCCTTCAATCACCAGGATGTCGTCCCGTCCCAGTGTCAGGTAATCTCCCCGGTATTCCCGCATTCCCGTCTTAAAATTATAGCGCGGCATCTCCACCGTCTTCCCGGACAGAAGGTCTGTCATATCCCGGTTAAACTGCTCCACGTCGAGGCATTCCAGCACCTCATAATTATAACTCCCATCCGGATTCTTCGGACTGTCCACGCGGTTGACAAAGTAATCGTCCACCGCAATCGGATGGGGAATCATCCCCTGCGCCTTCAGCTGAATAGAAAGTCTGTGGGAAAACGTGGTTTTTCCGGAAGAAGAAGGTCCCGCAATCATGACGAATTTCTTGTCGTGATTGTTTGTCACCTCTTCCGCGATTTCCGCAATCTTCTTCTCCTGAAGCGCCTCCTGAATTAAAATCAGCTGATTGATGTCGCCTCCCGCAATCACCTCATTCAACTCCCCGACGTGGGAAACGTTCAGCCGTTCCCCCCATTTGACGCTCTCCTTTAAAACGTGGTACAGCTTCTTCTTTTTCTCAGCCTCAAAAACAGGTACCTCCTTCGGATTCTCTTTCTGAGGAAGCATCAGCATAAATCCGTCGTCATAGAGGAATAAGTCAAAATATTTGAGATACCCCGTATTCTGTACCATATATCCGTAATAGTAATCCTCAAAGCCGCCAATGCTGTAAATATTGACGCGGGAAACGCGGCGGTACCGGAACAGCCGCTCTTTGTCGTACATGCGGTGCTTGTGGAACAGTTCAATGGCATCGTCCGTATTCTCACTTCTCTTCATGATGGGAAGCTTCTCCTCCACATACTGATGCATCCGCTCTTTCACACGTAAAATCAGTTCTTCCGTCAAATCAAATTCCCCATGAGGCTCTATATAATACCCTTTTCCGAGAGAAAAATCGACCGTCACCTTGTCGATCTTCTCAGCGCCCACCACGTCATAGAATGCCTTCAGCATCAGGAAAGTAGCGCTCCTGTGATACGTCTGGATTCCCGGCTCCTCTTCCCCTGTAAAAAACTCCAGCTTACAGTCGAATTTCACCTTCTTGTGAAGCTCGCGAAGCTTTCCGTTCACCCGAACCAAAAGAATATCATACTCATACTGAGGCTGGTACTCTTTCGCAATCTCTAAATACGTGGTCCCATTGGGGTATTCTTTCGTCTCATTTCCAATCGTCACGAATGCCATATCATTCCTCCTTACATCATACGCGCAGGAAATACAACCGCTGTCTTATGGATTTCCAGACTGTCGCCGTACTCTCCCTTCAGATAATCTGCCATAAAATCAATAAAAATATGCTCCAGCCCGTAATGGCCTGCATCGAGAATAATCAGATCTCTTGCCGCCGCATCAATTCCGTCGTGATGGCCGATATCGCCGGTAATCAAAACCCCGGCGCCTTCCTTAATCGCACAGGAAATCGTGCTCTTGCCGGAACCGGGCGCAATTGCCACCCGTCTGATCTTCTTCTCCATATTTCCGTCCCCGTACACAGTCAGAAATGGCAGCCCGAACGCCTGCTTCACAAGATTTCCCAGTTCCCTCACACTCATATCGCAGGGCAGATTTCCGGTTCTGCCAATTCCGTA
>CAUEKH010000261.1 GCA_959018155.1 uncultured Hungatella sp. | reverse complement strand
TTCGCCAAGGCCATAGCCATGGGGGCCGACGCGGTTGCCATCGCTTCGGCGGGGCTGATTGCAGCGGCATGTCAGCAATACAGAATCTGCGGCAGCGGCCGCTGTCCGGTGGGCGTGGCAACCCAGGATGAGGAACTGAGAAAGCGTCTGGAAGGAAATGCCGCCGCCATGAGAGTGGCGAATTTCCTGAAGTGTTCTTTCGAGGAACTTCGGACCTTTGCCCGGATAACGGGACACGATGATATTCACGATTTGACAGTGGATGATCTCTGCACAATCAACAGGGAAATATCAGAATTTACGAATATTCCCCATGCTTAAATGAATGGAAAGAGAATAAGAGACAGGAGAATTTAAAATTGATGAAGCATTATGATTACGTTCTTGTAGGAAGCGGACTTTATTCCGGTGTATTTGCTTATCTGGCCGGTCAGAAAGGGAAAAAATGCCTGGTGGTGGAAAGGCGGGACCACATCGGAGGAAATATTTACTGTGAGGAACTGGAGGGAATTCACGTCCACCGATATGGCGCTCATATTTTCCATACGAGCAATAAGAAAGTATGGCAGTTTGTCAACAGCCTGGCTGAATTTAACCGCTATACCAACAGCCCGGTTGCCAACTATAAGGGCGAGATGTACAACATGCCGTTTAATATGAATACCTTCAGCCGCATGTGGGGAGTGTCCACACCGGCGGAGGCGAAGCAAAAGATTGAGGAACAGCGTTCCAGCATAAAAGGGGAGCCAAAGAATCTGGAAGAACAGGCAATCCGGCTGGTGGGAACCGACCTTTATCAGAAATTGATTAAAGGGTATACGGAGAAACAGTGGGGGCGCGACTGTAAGGACCTTCCATCCTTTATTATTAAACGGATTCCGGTTCGTTTTACTTACGATAACAACTATTTTAACGACTTATATCAGGGGATTCCGATTGGCGGTTATAATGTCATCATTGATAAGCTGTTTGAGGGCTGCGATGTGGAGACGGGAGTAGATTATCTGGAACATAAGGAATACTACGACAGCCTTGGGGATAAGATTATATACACTGGGACTATTGATGCGTATTATGGATACCAGTTTGGAAAGCTGGAGTATCGCAGCCTGAAATTTGAGACTGAGGTGGTGGATACGGATAACTTCCAGGGCGTTGCGGTGGTCAATTATACGGATCGGGAGACCCCTTATACGAGAATTATCGAGCATAAGCATTTTGAATTCGGTACGCAGCCAAAATCCGTGATTACCAGGGAGTATCCGGTGACATGGAGCGAGGGGATGGAACCGTACTATCCGGTCAATGATGAGAAAAATCAGGAACTGTACCAGAAGTACGCGGCGCTGGCGGCAAATGAGGAACGCGTGGTATTTGGCGGCAGGCTGGGAGAGTATAAGTATTACGATATGGACAAGGTGATTGAATCTGCTATGAAGATGGCGGAAAAAGAATGTTGGTAGAATAGCAGCAATAAAACAGGCGGTGTGCTGCCCTTTTCGGGAGCACACCGCCTGTTGGTGTCAGCAGACCGGTTCACGGTCTGCGTGCAGTTTCGCGGTCTGCGTGCAGTTTCGCGGTCTGCGTGCAGTTTCACGGTCTGCGTGCAACTTCGCATCAACTGCTCTGATGAGACTTTATTGCAGAACTACGTTCGGATCAGTTGGATCCCAGGTCTGGGTTTCCGGTATAATCTGCTCGATAGCCGGGCGCTCATAGGGCCCAGGCACCGGAGAGTTGTAGATAGTAACCGTGGTACCAATCGGGCAGTGATCATAAACCCATTTCGCATCACCGGTTACCAGACGCACACAGCCTGCCGACTGGGCAAGGCTCATATAGTTATAGGTAATCGGATCCAGCGTCATGTTATTGGGGCTGCTGTAAAGGATGGAATGAATCAGAAAACCTTTCCAGATGCGGGTTGCGTACTGGGTATAGATTCCGTGGTTCATATCTCTCCAACGGTATTTTTCCGGTGTCTGGAACGTACCTAAAGGCGTGTCCGGACCGGTGGAAGTCAGGAAGGATTTCAAAGGAATGATAAATCCGTTATCCCCGTCCTTGACAAAGATTGTCATGCAGTTCATTTCTTTATTGATACTGATAAGGAATGGGCCTTTTGCGCCGATGATTGGCTCTAAGTCGGAGAGCATTTTCCCGGACTCGTCAAAATAATATTTGTAGCCGTCGATATACTGCCATCCGGTGACTGGATACGTATTCTGGAAATAATACCGGTCATTGCCCTGCCATGCCCATCCGGTAAATGGGGTGCCGTCCCCGTTAAAATACCGGAGTCCGCCTTCAAATTCCTGCATCCCGTCGATTCCTGCCGCCAGCAGCGGTTTTTCTGTGGGGTAAGGGAAGGCAGCGCCTTTTTTGTAGAAGGCCAACCTTAAACCGGTTATGTAATGGCCTGTGCCCATGGTTCCCACGGTAGCGCCATTTTTACCCCAGTCCACAGTGGTGCCATCTTCTAACTGGGCAGTGTAGTAAATATCAAAGTTGTTATTCACATATCCGGAAAAACGGATCTGGACCGCTTCAATATTGACGTCTTCCGCGTAATTGACGGTCTGCTGGCCGTTCATAACCCATGGAGACCAGCCGGCGCCGGTGACATAGGTGCGGTAATGAATATTCCCCACAATGTTTAAGAGAAATATGGATAAGCCATGGAGTCCCTGGCCATTGTTGGTCATCCAGGCGTCATTGGCAAATGCAGAAGACCAGTAGCCTCCGCCGATCATCACCGTACTTTCCAGACGCGGAAAGTTGGTTCTCAAGGCGTCTTCCCGGGCTTTTTCCGCTTCATCGACGACACCGTCTTCTCCGCCGCCTTCCGCTTCCTGGCCGATGTTCAGTCCGGCGTTAGCCAGAGCATTCTCGGCATCTTCCTGGGTAAAGCTGTCTGCGGTTTCGGTCTCCTGTTGCTCCTCCGCCTGATCAAGCGGAACACCGTTGCGATATCCCGGACCGACTGCTTCTTCCGCCCATGCAAAGGAAGCCTGTCCGGCAATAAGAGCGGCTGTTAAACAGATTGCTGTCAGGCCGCGTGTAAATTTACGCATCATAAAAAACCTCCTGAATTGGTAGAATTCATACTCATTAATACTTTATCACATCTGAGACTAAAATACCATAAAAAACTTGTAATTGTAACTTTATCGTAACGTAATCGTAAACTTAAAGTTACCCTTTAAAGATTGCGGATGATTTACATTTTATGGGGAATATAGTACAATAAGTCATAATTTTTAAGACACGGCAAGGAGAATAGACGGTATGTATCAGGATAATATGAAAAAAAAGGTGCTTTCCGGCCTGTTCTGGAAAGTGATGGAGAACGGCGGAACCCAGGGAATCCAGTTCCTGGTGTCCGTGCTCCTTGCCCGGATGCTCACCCCCGGGGAGTCCGGGGAGGTGATGCTGATCATGATATTTATTACCATTGGAAATGTATTTGTCCAGAGCGGTTTTAACACTTCCCTGATTCAGAAGAAGGAAGTGGATGAAGCGGACTATTCCTCCGCCTTTTATATCAGCGTCTCTATTGCGGCGGCGCTCTATATCGTGTTGTTTTTTTGCGCTCCGGCGATCGCTTCTTTCTATGGACAGCCTGCATTTATTCCCGTAATCCGATTCCTGGCAATCACCCTCTTCTTCGGGGCGGCTACATCGGTACAGTCCGCGGTGGTGGCAAGGAATTTGGAGTTTAAAAAACTCTGTCTGTCCAGCTTATCCGCTGCGGTGGGGTCGGGCGTTATCGGTGTCGCTCTGGCTGCCAGAGGCTTTGGAATTTGGGCGCTGGTGATGCAGCAGTTTTTCTACAGCTTTTTTCTGATGGCGGTTTTAAGCATCCTGGTGAAATGGCATCCGAGATTTCTCTTTTCAGTGGAAAAGGCAAAGCAGCTTTTTTCCTATGGCTGGAAGATTCTCTGTTCCGGTCTGCTCGATACAGTATTTAATAATGTGTATGGCCTCGTGATCGGGAAGATCTATAATTCCGATATGTTGGGGCAGTATTCAAGAGGAAACCAGTTCCCGGCCCTGATTGCCAATAATTTAGGCGCGGCGATCCAGTCGGTTATGCTGCCCGCGTTTTCCGCCTGCCAGGAGGATCAGAAACAGTTGAAAAATATGGTGCGCCGTTCCATTGTCACCAGTTCCTACCTGGTATTTCCCATGATGGCAGGCCTTATCGCGGTGGCGGATCCAATGGTAAAGCTGCTGCTCACAGACCGCTATCTGCCCTGTGTTCCCATGCTTCGGATGCTGTGTATTGCTTATGCCACCTGGCCCCTGCATGTGGCCAATTTACAGGCAATCAACGCTCTGGGAAGAAGCGAGATATTTCTAAAGCTGGAAATTATCAAAAAGGCAGTCGGCGTCGTTGCCCTGCTTATCAGCCTGCCCTTCGGGATCTATACGATGGTGGCCCTGAAGGCGGTGACGGATTTTCTCTGTACCTTTATTAACGCATATCCCAATAAACGACTTCTGGGGTACAGCTTTTTCGAACAGTGGAGAGATGTATTTCCCTCCCTGCTTCTGTCAGCCGTTATGTGTGTCCTCGTCTATGCAATCC
>CAUEKH010000260.1 GCA_959018155.1 uncultured Hungatella sp. | reverse complement strand
CGGGGCCGGCAATGGGAATCTGGCCCTCCGTCGCCTCATAAAACCGGCTGATCAGATTTACGATTGTCGTCTTTCCGGCTCCCGTAGGCCCGACCAGAGCGATCGTCTCCCCCGGTCTGATATGGAAATTCACATCCTTTAAAATCATCCGGTCCGGTTCATCGCCATAGGCAAAGGAAACATGGTTAAAATCAACCGCTCCAGAAATCACCGGCAGTTCCTTCGCGTCGCTGCCATCCGTTATCTCCGCTTCCGTATCAATAATATCGAAAATACGTTCGGCCGCCGATATATTGGTAATCAGTTTGTTGTAAAAGTTCGCCAGGTTCCTGATGGGGCTCCAGAACATGGCAATATAAGTGGAAAACGCCATAAAAGTTCCGATACCGATTTCTCCGACGCCAATCACCTTAATACCGATAAAATAGAGAAGGAATCCGCCCAGCCCCCACGTGATCTCGACCACCGGGCCAAAGCCATCCGCCACCACAACCGCGTCGATAAATGCCTTGTAATGCTGGCCGACCAGGTCGTAGAAAACGCTTCTCGTCTCCGGCTCCGCGGCAAAACTCTGAATTACCCGGATTCCTGACAAATCCTCATGAACGTAAGCATTTAAATTGGAAGTTTTCTTTCTGTAAATCTGCCATCTTTTGTTGGCCGTCGTCTCAATCACCATCATACCGACCACCAGGATCGGGAGAGTCAGGAGTGCAGCCATGGCAAGCCTGTAATTCTTCACCAGCATGATAGCAGCCACACAGACGACTGTGAGCGAATCAGGAATCAGCTGCGTCACGCTGTCGGAAAGCACATCTTTTAAAGAGTTGACATCTCCGATAATTCTGGCCAGGATTTTCCCGGTAGGGCGGCTGTCGAAAAAGCCGAATCCCAGAGTCTCTATATGACAGTACAGCTCCTCCCTGATATTTAACAGCACCTGGTTGGAGACCTCCGACATGATATACATTCGAAGCTTCGTTCCAATCAGGAACAGGATAAACAGAATGAGCGACAGCCCTCCCAGCCGGAACAGCCCTTTCATATCCTCCGATGCCACACAGACATTGATGGCGTACTCCATAATCAGAGGCGCCGACATGCTGATAGCAATGGTGCCTGTCATGATCGCCAGCACAATGGCAATCTGTTTCTTAAACCCCAATAAGTATTTGTAGAGACGGATCAAAGTATCTTTTTTCAGTACTTCCTTCTGTTCTTCGTCTACTCTGCTTGTATTAACTGACATGCTGCCGCCTCCTCTCCATACTGTACCTGGTACGTCTTATAATACTGTCCCTTTTTCGCCATCAGTTCCTCATGAGTTCCCCGCTCGATAATCCGGCCGCCTTCGAGAATCACGATCTCATCCGCGTGGCGGACTGCTGAAATCCGGTGGGCGATAATAATTTTGGAACTGTCCTTTAATTCTCTCAGACGGTGCTCAATCTCTTTCTCCGTCTCCATATCGAGAGCCGACGTGGAGTCATCCAAAATCAGCAGCGGAGTCTCCTTGGCAATCGCCCTGGCGATGCTGATTCGCTGTTTCTGGCCTCCGGAAAGCCCCACGCCACGCTCTCCGATGACAGTGTCATACTGTTCGCCCAGTTTCATGATAAATCCATGGGCGTCGGCGCACATGGAAGCCTGTTCCACGCTCTCCCACTCAGTCGCGTCTTTATTTCCCGTCTTAATGTTATCGGTGATCGTATCGGAGAACAGAAAAACATCCTGCATGACCACCGAGGTCTGACCGCGAAGCACCGACAACGGCAGCTTTCTGATATCAATTCCGTCGAGAAGGATCTCTCCCGAGGTCACATCGTAAAAGCGCTGGATTAAGTTGACAATGGAACTCTTTCCTGAGCCGGTAACGCCCATGATTCCCAGCGTTTTTCCCGGCTGAAGCGTAAAGTCCACGTCAGTCAGAATCTGCGAACCGTGCAGTTCAAAATCCACGTGCTTAAACTGGAGTTCTCCCCGGATTTTATCCGGCACCACCGGCTGTTCCGGGTTCTTGATGTCCGGCTTTTCCGCCATAATCCTCTTAATCTTTTTGTTGGATGCCATGGCTGCCGCAAAGTCGTTGCTGAGCCACCCCACCATCTCCATCGGCCACGTAATATTGTTGGCATACTCGGAAAATGCTCCCAGTTCTCCAATGGTAATCTGTTTCTTAATGACCATGATCCCGCCCACGACGATGACTGCCATCATCAACGCCCGGGAAAGGAAGGAAATGTTCGGCTGATACTTGACAATCAGCCTCGCCTGCTCCATATTCAGATCGTAATACCGTTTGTTGTGTTTCCTGAATTTGTTGATTTCGTAATCTTCCCGCGCGAATGCCTTCACTGTGCGCACTCCCGCCAGATTCTCCTGGGCCACGGTATTAAGTTCCGCGGTCTGCTCACTGATTTTGTCGTAAACCTGGCCGAGACCATTTTCCATGCGGACCGCATACCACGCGATAAGCGGCATGATCGCCAGCGGGATCAGCGTCAGCACCGGGCTGATGCGGAACATGCACGTCACAATTATAATCGTATGGATGACGCACTCGATAATCAGCATCCCCACAAATCCCATGGCATTCCAGATACGGTCCACATCATCCTTGACGCGGGCCATCAGTTCTCCCGTATTGTGGCTGTCAAAATATCCCATGGACAGCGTCTGGATATGGTCAAATAAATCCTTCCGCAGCCTGCTGCCGATTCCCGACGCCGAGTAGTCGAAAATAAACTCCTTCATATACTGGAAAATCGCCCTGCCAAGGCCAATCCCCAGAAGCCCGAGAAGCAGCTTCATCAGCAGCTCCATCTTTCCCCCCACAATCACGTCATCAATGATATGCCTCGTGATCTGGGGTGACAAAGCATCTAAAAGGATGCTCGTCACCATGGCTGCAATCGCAATTACATACAATATCAGATACTTCTTCACATACTTCCATAAATTCTTCACACTGTTCCCCCATTCCTGTTCTGTATATTCCGTCTGTTCTATCTCTGCAGGGGCCCTTAAGCTTCCTGAGATGAAAAAACGCCAAAAAAACTGCATCATGCGGCTTTTTTGGCGTTTTAAGCAAAAAATAACCGCAGCCCGGTACAGACTGCGGTGGTTATATGTGTTCCTTACTTCCTGATCCGTCCTGCATATGGTATGGCGCACAGAACAACATCAGAATCAGGCTTCACCCAAAAGGCAGACTGTCCGAATGTCAAATTCAAATCTTCTTATTCTCACTATAAAGCCACCGACTGCACTGATTCGTCTCATATTCTGCCTCCTTCTTCCAAAAATGGTATACTTTCTACGTACTAGGATACCGCCCCTTTTCCATTCTGTCAAGTGTTTTATTTGTTGATATTATTGGTAATTTCGCGTTAATATATCAACCAGAACTGCTTCCGGGCCCGGCACAGGCTGCGTCTCTGCCTGTGCCGGAACACCCCCGCCTTATGCCTTCCTCCACTCATACGGCCTTAAACCGCGGTAATTCTGTCCTTTTCCCTGCTGTAATAGTACACCCGGCTCGATAAGAAATCTTCTCCCGCCGGAAAATTCGTATCAATCTGATCCAGCGAATGCCTGATATGTTCCACCGTTGTCGCGGAAGAATTGTGGACCACCGCCTCGTGCATACTTAAAAAGGCGATATATAAGTCGCACCCCACCAGTTCGGAAAGCCTTCTCGCGACCCCAGGCAGAAAGACCGAGACCGCCCCATTACAGTGATTCTTTGTGGTCACAAAAGTGCCAAACGGTCCTTTTCTGATATCCGGCTTACTGGCGGGAGACATGAATTCACCGTAATCATCCTCCTCCAGCCGCTCCGCCTCAAACCAGTTGAAAATCCGTGGCGGAAACAGTTCATACGTATTCCGTTTCGCCGCCTCCAGTACCTCGCTCCGCTCCCGCTTCCATTTTTCCAGCATCACGCGCGGGACCATGGAACTGGTATAAATCCCCTTAAAATTCCCGATGCTGACGTAAAGGACCAGCGCCACATCCCCAATCACTTCATAGATCCCGCCCTCCAGCTTTTTCCTGTTCAGATCATAATTGAGCGGACGCAACACCAGGTGCTTCCTGATTGTCAGATAATCATTCAAATGGCCCAATGGATTAATCTTCCGGATCTCCTTGCACTGTTCTAACAGATCGGAAACCTCCTGGAGAATTTCATTCATATCCCTGCCATTCTCGTAATCTTCATAGATCTCCTCCAGGTGGAACCGCTGCATGTGAATCCCCGTCTCAGCGGACGTTCCCATCTCCAGCACCAGCAAATCCTCCTCCCGGTTTTCCGCCTCATCCGCCCGCTGGAATGTGATCTTCGCTCCCCAGCCCTCTGTCATAAGCGTCACATACTGCCTGAATTTCTCCACAAATTCCAGATACTCTTTCATGTCCTTTTCTTTTTTCATTGTGCATTTTCCTTTTCTTTCTTAAAATTTCCCACAAACCATAAAAAGCCATGGATTACGGGATTGCACCGAAATCAAAGTCACTGAATATTTTTAAATAAAAATGGGATTTTACCTGTGAACAACAGGATTTAAAATAAAAAGAGAACGTATGGCAAATGATTTTGGTCGTTTACCGATACTGTTATTT
>CAUEKH010000259.1 GCA_959018155.1 uncultured Hungatella sp. | reverse complement strand
CAGACGGAACTGCAAAACCGCCATGTAAAAGCGGCTGATCGGGCGACCATCCTGAGTATCTATGCGGTTATTATGGAGGGAACCGGCATATTTACCAATCTGCTTTTCGGCCGCGCTGCCACGGCATCTTTATCGTTTGCCATGGGAAGCGGAACCGTACTCTGTCTCCTGGGCGCAGTCTTTTTTCAAATATGGTACGGCCATAAGAAAATGCCGCTTGCTTAACGATACAAACCGGGTTAAAATGAATGTACTATTACGTATCGTGAAACTTTATTTTGTTTGGACATCAAAGGCGGAGAGAAGAAACCTCCCGTTTGAGGAAGGAAGGGATGACGGATGAAAAAATACCAGGCTGCCATTATCACGGTAACGGTGACGGCGTCGCTGCTTACGGCCTGCGGGCAAAGTACGGGAACCCCGGCAGAGCAGGGGACAGGCGAACCAACCGTGACAGAGGCGGTAACGGATCCGATTAAGATTGAAAATGAGACGCAGCCGGAGAGTGAGACCGCGGCGGAGGAAAGCGGCGAAGTGGAGGGGACGGCTGAGACGGCAGAGTCTTCGGCCGGGACAGAAGAAGCGGCTGCGCCGCAGGAGACAAAGGCGCCGGAGCCGCCCAAAGTCTATTCCGTGACTGCGTTCCAGAAAACCATGTATGCCACCCAGCCGGTCAATGTGCGGGCCAGCTATACGATGCAGTCGGAAGTCCTGACTTCTCTCAGCACGAACCAGAAGGTGGAGGTGACAGGAAGGTCGGCAAATGGCTGGATGAGGATTGTGTATAATGGCCGGGACGCGTATGTGTATCAGAAATATTTGAGTGATGGGCGCAAGGAAAACGAAGCGTCCGGAGAGCAGACGAATGCGGGTACACCGGCAGGAGGTCAGAGCGGTACAGTTACGCCGATAGGAGGCCAGAATGGAACAGGAACGCCGGCAGGAGGCCAGAGCGGAACAGGAACGCCGGCAGGAGGCCAGAGCGGAACAGGAACGCCGGTGGGAGGCCAGAACGGCCCAGGTTCACCAACCGGGGGCCAGGTCAATGCAGGTCCCGTAGCGGGAGGTCAGACCGGCCCCGGTTCATCATCCGGAGGTACTTCCGGCACAAATACACCAGCTGGAGGCCAGTCCGGTTCAGGCCCAATATCAGGCGGCCAGTCCGGCCCGGGTCCGCAGACAGGCCCGTCTGTGCCACAAAATTCCGCTCAGGGCCAGAATCAGAGTCAAAATCAGAATCAGGGCCAGAATCAGACCATCATCCCCGGTACGTCCGGAGAATCGTCAGAGACACTGATTCCCGGGCTGGTAACAGGTCCGGGCAATCCCGGCGGCACAGGGGTTATCACCGGTGTTGGGCCCGGCATGTAGCAGACTGCCTTTGACAGAGCAGACAGCCCATTCTGCATAAAAAAATACAGTCATCAGATGAGGACAGATGAGGAAAGTAACCGTATGATTCAGGTGGAACATTTAAACAAACAGTTTACATACAGAAAAAAAGAACTTGGGATGAGAGGGACCTTTCACGATTTCCTTCATCCCGTTATGGAAAGCAAGCAGGCAGTCTCCGATGTGACATTTTCAGTGGGGGAAGGGGAGTGCGTCGGCTTTATCGGGCCAAACGGCGCGGGCAAGACGACGACGCTGAAAATGCTCTCCGGCATCCTCTATCCGACTTCGGGGGCGGCTTCCGTGTGCGGCTACACGCCCTGGGAGAGAAAAACGGATTTTAAGCGCCGGATTTCCATTGTTTTAGGACAGAAAAACCAGTTGTGGTGGGATCTGCCGGCCAACGAATCCCTTTATCTGAATAAATGTATCTACGACATCGACGATGTGGAATACGAGCGCAATTTAAATGAACTGTGTGAAATGTTAAATGTCAGGGATTTACTGACCGTCCAGGTGAGAAACTTATCCCTGGGCGAACGGATGAAGATGGAACTGGTGGCCGCGCTGATTCATAAACCGAAGGTGCTGTTCCTGGACGAACCGACGATCGGCCTCGATTTGATTGCCCAGAAGAATATCCGGGATTTCTTAAAATACTATAATGAGACAGATAAGACGACCATAATTTTGACAAGCCACTACCTCGAGGACATTGAGAACCTCTGTCAGAGAACCATCGTCATCAATCACGGCAGGATCATGTATGATGGAAAACTCAATGGAGTCAATGAGAAGCTGCAGAAAAAGAAGATTGTCAGGCTGGAGATTTCCGGTGACAGCCAGATTTCTGACTGCGGGATGTGGAAGGTGAGAAAGAGGGAGCAGGATTGCTGGACTCTGGAAATTGACCAGGAGGATTCCAGGCGCGTGATGATGGAACTGCTGGAAAAGTATCCGGTCAGGGATTTTTCTATTTCCAATGTTCCTCTGGAAGAAAGTCTGGAGCATCTTTATCAGTGACGGGGGAAGGATATGGCTGTTTATAAACAGGTATTTTTGTTGGGATTAAAAAAATCGTACCGCTACAAGGTGAATTTCTATGTCGGATTAATCAGCTTTTTCTTTCCTCTGCTGATTCAGTATTATTTATGGACCGGACTTTTTAAGGCGTCGGGCAGCAGTACGGTGTTTGGCTATACACTCTACCAGATGCTTTTCTATGCCGTGGCGGCGTGCCTCGTCACAAAAGTGGTGTCCCCCGGATTTGCGTTTGCCATTAACGAGGATATCAAGAACGGTGGGCTGGCAAAATTTCTGGTCCGCCCGGTCAGCTATTACGGGTATTCCATGGCGAACTATTTAGGGGAGAAAACGGGGGTGGTACTCTGTTCCTCCCTCCTGTTTGTGGCTCTCTGCGGAGTCTGGAGTTTTGGAAAGCTGGTTCCCATTACCATGGTTCAGCTGCTTCTATTCTTCTTTGCGGTTGCCGGGGCCATCGTCCTAAACTTTATGATTTACTATGGAATCAGCGGTCTGGGATTCTGGATGACCGACGCTTCCGGAGCCGTCTACATCACGATTCTGATGGGAAAGATTATCAGCGGCGGCATTTTCCCGCTGGACATCTTTGGAACCGGAATCCAGAGGGCGCTTGCCATGCTGCCGTTTCCGTATACCGGCTACTTTCCGATCTCCATCCTCTGCTACAATCCAACTGCGGAGGAGATTGCGGAAGGTTTCGTGATACAGGCGGTATGGATTGTCGTCTGCTTCGTTTTGATGAAGCTGGTCTGGAGCCGGGGGCTTAAGAAATACACGGCGGTTGGAGGATGAGAGTATGGGATTTACAAAGTATGTCAGGCTGTATTTCCACCTTGTAAAATATAATATTACGGCTCAGATGGAGTTCCGGGCAAATTTTATCATCTCGATTCTGACAGAGGTTGCGTTCCTGTGTGCCAAGGCGCTGTACATCATTGTTCTGTTCTCCGCCGGTCTGGGAATCAATGGCTTAAGCCCGGAGCAGATGTTAATGTTTATCGGATCCTACACCATCATTACGGGAGTCATGGATTCCGTCTTTTACCCCAATATCGCGGCGATTCCGGAGTATATCAGGACGGCTTCCCTCGATATCTACTTAACGAAGCCGGTGAACTCCTTATTCATGGCTTCCCTGCGGAAATTCGATCTGGGGCTTGGAATTCCCAATGTGGCGGCCGGACTTGCCATGGTCATCATCTCCTGGATCATGACGGGGACTCCTGTCACACTCCTTTCAGTGGCCGGTTTTCTGTTCTTTACCGTGATTGGCTGCCTGATGACATTTCCGATTCTCATGATCCCAGTCACGCTCTCATTCTGGATTATAAAGTCGGATGCAATTATGGAAGTAATCTGGGCGCTCTGGGATTTCAACAACATGCCGATGACGATATACAGCAGGGGAATCAGGCTTGTCGGTACATTTATCGTCCCGATCTTCCTCATTACCAATTTTGCGCCTCTCTTTGTCTTCGGGATGCTTCCTGTGACGGCCGGCATATTTTCTGTGGTGGCGATTCCGATATTTTTCGGCCTGGCCATCGGCTTCTGGAATGTGGCTGTCAAAAACTATTCCAGCGGAGGGGGCTGAAAAAAGCGGGAATCCGGCATTTTACGTATCTTTCCTGAAAAAATGCGCGCCTGCCAGCAGAAATAAGTAGCAGAGGCAGAGCATGGCAATGTGGAAACCGGTCCGCCAGAACAGCGGCAGTCTCTCAAAGGGGTCGGTGGAAGCGGTGAGCGCAAAATAGATTCCCACAGCCATCGCCATCAGCATGGCGGGCTTCACAATCATTTCCCAGGCACTCCAGGAAAATGTTACCTTTCGCTTTAAGGCCAGAATGTGCATCAGTGCCAGGAGCAGTTCGCTGACCAGCATCCCGATTAAATACGCCAGAATCCCGAAACGGGGGATTCCGAAGAGAACGAAGGAAAGGCGGACCAGGAGTGCAACGACGTTCTGGACGAAGGTGGTGGAAGTCTTCCCCATCCCATTTAAGATACTCCCCATGGTGGTGGCCAGATAGAGAAATGGGCAGAGCCAGGCCAGAATGCGGATATACGTTCCCGCGTTTTCGTCCTTGAAGACGCTGACGCCCAAATCATTTCCAAACAGGATGAATACTCCGATAAAGAGAATCCCGACGTAGAGACAGTACCGCAAGGACATGGAGATTGGGTTGGAGAT
>CAUEKH010000258.1 GCA_959018155.1 uncultured Hungatella sp. | reverse complement strand
GGCCATGCTTGACGATGTGGCGATGAAGAAGGCGGTGGAGCAGGAAATCACCGTCTTAAAGACGGATATGCCCATATTTGAGGCGGCTTTCGCCGTCTGGGAGAAATTATCCGGTCACGTGATTGGAGAAATGTGAGGGAATCCTCTTATGATTGAACTGAGTTACGACCTTCATATCCATTCCTGCTTATCCCCCTGCGGGGATGACGATATGACACCTGGCAATATTGTGGGGATGGCCGCCATCAAGGGGCTGGATGTGATTGCGGTGACGGATCACAATTCCTGCAAAAACTGTCCGGCCGTTCTTCATTTTGCCGAGGAGTACGGCGTGCTGGCGATTCCCGGGATGGAGATCTGTACCTCGGAGGAGGTACACGCGGTCTGCCTCTTTGAAAATCTTGACGCGGCCATGGCTTTTGACGGTTACGTCTATGAGCGGCTGATGCCATTTCCAAATAAGGAAGAGATATTTGGAAAGCAGCAGATCTGTAACATGGAAGACGAAGTCTGCGGGACGGTGCCGTATCTGCTGATCAACAGCGCAGATATCTCCTTTGAGGGGCTGTGGGAACTGGTGGATTCCTACGGTGGGGTGATGTTTCCGGCCCACATTGATAAATCGGCTAACAGCCTGATTGCGAACCTGGGCTTTGTGCCGCCGGACAGCCGTTTTACGACGGCGGAGGTAAAAAATTTAAGCAAGCTTCACGAGTTGAGAAAGGCGAACCCTTATCTCGATACGTGTCGGATTATCAGTGATTCCGACGCCCATTACTTAGAACATATCCACGAACCGGAACTGACAATCGGAGTGGAGGAAAGGAGTGTAAAAGGCGTATTGGACTGTCTGCGCACCCCTCTTCGATAGAGGAGGCAGGAACGCTTTCCTGTTATTTTATGGTAAAACGTGAAAATAATGAAAAATTGTGCTGATAGTGACAAAAATAGTCCTCTAGTTTTTCTGTATCTTGTGGTAAAGTAGAATACAGAAGGAAACGAAAAAGAAGAAGGAGGTCCTTTCAGATGGATATTTTTTCCGGATATACGAAAAAACACGATTATCTCGTATGTATTGATTCCGATGGCTGTGCGATGGACACGATGGATATTAAGCACTTTAAGTGTTTCGGTCCCTGCATGATTAAAGAATGGGGGCTGGAGGCATGGGAGGATGAACTGCTCAAACGGTGGAATGAGGTAAATCTCTATTCCATGACGCGCGGCATCAACCGGTTTAAGGCGCTTGCCATTGTCTTAAAGGAAGCCGACGGCGCGTATCAGCACATAGAAGGCATCGACGCTTTTAAAGAGTGGAGTGAGCAGGCGCCGGAACTCTCCAACAATGCCTTAAAACAGTTTGCCGCGGATGAGGAACATATCTGTTTTGCAAAGGCGCTGTCCTGGTCGGAGGCTGTGAATCTGGCCATCAACGCGCTTCCCGATGAGGAGAAGAAGCCGTATGAGGGCGTTTTAGAGGGAATCCGGGCGGCCCATGAACAGGCGGATATCGCCATTGTATCTTCCGCCAATCAGCAGGCGGTGGAAGAGGAATGGGAGCGCTGCGGCCTGTTACAGTATACGGATATCGTGCTGACCCAGAATGCCGGTTCCAAGGCTTACTGCATCGGCCGGATGCTGGAATTCGGGTACGATAAGGACCGTGTTATGATGGTAGGCGACGCACCCGGCGATCATCAGGCGGCTGTGAAGAATGGGGTCTGCTACTATCCGATCCTGGTAAAACACGAGGACGAGTCCTGGAAGAAGTTTAAGGAAGAGTCCCTCGACAAATTTACCTCAGGGGAATACAGGGGAGAGTACGAGGCGGAGTGTATCAGGCAGTTTGAGGACAATCTTTCTCAGTAAATGACAGTTTCATGAGAAATAAGAAAAGGAGAGGAATACGCTATGGTAAATTTAAAAGAAAAACCGTATTACTTAAGTGATGAGGACGTGAAGTGGGTAGAGGACACCATCGCTTCCATGAGCGACGAGGAGAAGGTCGGCCAGCTGTTTGTCAACATGGTGACCTCAAGAAAACCGGAGGATTTGGCGGCTGTCGTTAAGAATTACCACGTGGGCGCTATCCGCTACCACAACACATCGCCGGAAGAATTGTACGAGCAGAATAAGGTTCTTCAGGAGAATTCCAGGATTCCCCTGCTGATCGCCAGCAACTGTGAGGGCGGCGGCAACGGTGGTGTCGGCGGCGGTACGGCGGTGGCCTGCGGCGCGGCAACGGCGGCGGCTGATGACGAAGAGACGGCCTACGAGGTGGGACGGATTGGCGCGGCGGAAAGCGCTGCCATTGGCTGTAACTGGAATTTCGCCCCGATTGTGGACTTACTCTACAACTGGAGAAATACGATCGTTCAGACGAGAGCATTCAATAACAGCCCGGAAGATACGATCCGCTATGCGAAGGCATTTTTCAAGGGAACCAGGACGGAAAATGTGGCTACGTGTATGAAGCATTTCCCGGGAGACGGAACCGAGGAGAATGACCAGCATCTGATTATGGGCGTCAATAACATGACGTGTGAAGAGTGGGATGAGACATTTGGAAGGGTCTACAAAGAACTGATTGACGAAGGTGTCATGACTGTGATGGCAGGCCATATCGCGCTTCCGGCATATTCGAAGAAGCTGCGTCCGGGAATGGAAGATAAGGACATCCTTCCGGCTACGCTGGCGCCGGAACTGATCACCGATCTGCTGAAGGGGAAGCTGGGCTTTAACGGCCTGGTAGTGACTGATGCCTCCCACATGATCGGCATGTATGCGGCGATGCCAAGAAAAGACCAGGTTCCGCGTGCCATTGCGGCCGGCTGTGATATGTTCCTGTTCTTCAATGATATGGAGGAAGATTTCGGCTACATGATGGACGGATACAAGAACGGCGTGATCACCGAGGAGCGCATGAACGACGCCCTCCACCGGATTCTGGGAATCAAGGCTGCCTTAAAGCTTCACAAGCTGCAGGCAGAGGGCCGTCTGATGCCGCCGAGAGAGAATATGAGCATCATTGGCTGTAAGGAATTCCGCGAGTCCGCGGCGAGACAGGCCGACAAATACGTCACCCTTGTCAAAGATACAAAACAGTACCTTCCGCTGACACCGGAGAAATATAAGAAGCTGAAACTCGTATTTATCGGCGGAGAAGGCACCGTTATCGCCGGAAAACTTCAGGCAGATAACAGCGCGCCGATCAAGAAGATGGTGATTGACAAACTGGAAGCAGCTGGCTTTCTCGTAGATGCCGAGACTCCGGCTGTGAAGGGAAAGATGGAAGATCTTCATAAAAAGTACGATGCGTGTCTCGTTGTATTCAATGTCTCAGGGTTTGCGCAGTACAACACGATGCGTGTCAAATGGGCGATGCCGGCGGACCAGCCGTGGTACGTTTCAGAACTTCCAACCGTGTTCCTGTCCTTAAATTATACGAACCATTTAATCGACGTTCCGATGGCGAAGGCGTATATCAATGCCTACTTAAACTCTGAGGAGGCGATCACGGCGGCCATCGACAAGATGACAGGCAAGTCGGAATTTAAGGGAAGATATAATGAAAATGTATTCTGCGGCCGGTGGGATACAAGAATCTGACAGAACGGAAAATGCGCAGAATAAAGTGCAAAGATAAAATGTAAAAATAAAGTGCAAAAATAAAATGTAAAAATGTGCGGGATTGGCGAACTGGGGTTATCTGTTCGCCAATCCTGCATATTTTTTTGGTTGACTTACTTTGTGATTCCTGTAAAATAAAAAGAGAAATACCTGTCTGGAATCATTATGGCAGAAAGGACAAGAACATGAAGCAGAGTACCAAAAAATATATATTCGTCCTGTTGGCACTGGTGATACTGTTCTTCCTGATCGTTTCATGGTCTCTCTATACCAGGACGCTGCGGGATAATTTTCAGAAAGAAATCATTTCTTCCTTAAAGGAAGTTTCCGAACAGGGGAGAAATATTATGGAGAAGGAGATTGAAGACCGGCTGGAACTCCTGACCGAAACCTCCCGCAGGGTCGGACTTTATGGGATGGAAGACTACCCCGTAATCGTTTACGATTTAAAAGATACGTGTGAAGAGAATGGCTTCAAGCGGATGGGGATTATTACGGCGGATGGCATTACCTGTACGACAGACGACGCAGATTTTGACTTATCAGACAGAGAGTATTATAAGAAGGGACTTGAGGGGGAGAAGGGGATCACCGGCCTTCTTCATGACCGGAAAGGGAATGGCGGGATTAACGTCTATTCGGTTCCTGTCTATCACGAAAATCAGATTACCGGTGTGCTGTTTGCCACGTGCTCAACAGATGATATGAGAGAACAGCTGGCAGTCTCATCCTTTGGCGGGCAGGGGTATACCTATATTGTAGACAGAGAGGGAAATATTGTTGTCGATTCACTCCATATCAACAGCTATCACGATATGGAAAATGTGTTTGAGACTATCAGGATGACTTCAGGGGAAAATTCAGACAGAGTCGATAAAATGAAGCAGAATTTCGAGGCAGGAGACGAGGGCTGCATCAAGTACAGGAGCAAAGGCTTCCGTTATATGTATTACTGCCCATTATCGGTCAACGGCTGGTATCTCTTAACCGTGGCGCCGGCCAATGTGCTGGACAGTAAGATGAAT
>CAUEKH010000257.1 GCA_959018155.1 uncultured Hungatella sp. | reverse complement strand
TGGAAAAGAGGATGCACCTCATTCAGGCGCATCCTCTCAATCCGGCTTTTGATGCTTTTTATAAATCTTTCGTATCCTCTACTGCTTTTCTGATATCGTGATAAAGTTCTACCAGCTTCGGATTATCGAGAGCAACCGGAAGGAATGGAAGCCTGGGATCACCCATCGGGCAGCCGTCGAGGGAAATGATTCCTTTCACTGCCCCGTGCATGGAAGCGAACGAACAGATGCGGTAGATAAGCGGAGTAACTAAATTCTGCACGATTTTAGCTTTTTCCCACTCTCCGCGGTTTACCAGTTCGTCCATCTTTAAATATAACTCCGGCATAGCGCCGTACGTACCGCCGATTCCGGCGTCAGCGCCCATCAGACGGCCGGCGATGAACTGCTCATCCGGTCCGTTGAATACGAGAAAATCTTTTCCGCCTGCCAGTTTGAAACGCAGGATGTCCTGAACCGGGTCAGAAGAACACTTGACGCCTGCGACACGATCATTTTCCAGCATCCGGTAAAACAGTCCCATGGATAAGTTAAAACTCGTCAGCTGCGGAATGTTGTAGATGAAAAATGGAAGATCCGCGGCTTCTGTAATTTTGGTCCAGTGCTGGTATACACTTTCCTCACTCATATGGTAATAAACGCATGGAACAGCAGAAGTGGCATCGGCGCCAATTGCCTCCGCGTGTTTTGCAAGCTCAACGGAATGCCTCGTGTCGGGGCAGCCTACGTGAACGATGATATTCATGCGTCCGGCAGCCTCTTTCACAACTGTTTCCGCAACGGCTTTTCTCTCTTCCGGATCCAGAAGAAATCCCTCGCCGGTACTTCCGCAAACGTACATCTGCTTAATGCCCTTATTACAAAAATAATTGACAACGGCTTTTGTTGCCTCTAAATCAACATCACCATTCTGCTTAAAAGGAGTATTGAGAGCAACAGTAACTTGTTTGAATTTGTTGATATCATACTTGGACATAATCTCCTACCTGCCTTCTTATATTTGGAATTATTTAACAGTGCCTATGTGTATCATATCATTATTTTTAGGGGAAATCAATAAAAAGAAAAAACTTTTTTTATTTTATTTTTAATATTGAAAATATTTTCTTAACGTGCTATGATGAAACCAGACATAATTGTTAAATTCAGAACAGAGAGAAGAAGGAGGAATGGATTATGGACAATTCGGTACTGAAGCTTATCAGAGGCGGCCTGATTGTTTCTTGTCAGGCATTGGAAGATGAGCCGTTACATAGTTCCTATATCATGTCGCGGATGGCGTATGCCGCAAAAGAAGGCGGTGCAGTCGGGATACGTGCCAATTCAGTGGAAGATATCACAGAGATCAGGAAAATTGTAGATTTGCCGATGATCGGAATTATTAAGAAGGTTTACGAGGGAAGCGATGTCTACATTACTCCTACGATGAAAGAAGTCGACGCCCTGGCTGCCAGCGGAGTAGAGATTATTGCTTCTGACTGCACAAAAAGAGCGAGGCCGGACGGGAAAACCCTGGACGAGTTTTTCAAAGAAGTCCGCGCAAAATATCCGAATCAGTTATTTATGGCAGACTGCTCCTCCTACGAGGAGGGGATCCATGCGGCAGAGATCGGGTTCGATTTAATCGGGACGACCATGAATGGGTATACAGAATACACGAAGGGGGCACAGCTTCCCAACCTGGAACTGATGAAACATCTGGTGGAGACGTGTGGAAAGCCGGTCATCGCCGAGGGCGGGATCTGGACTCCACAGCAGCTTAAGGCAGCATTAGATACGGGTGTACTGGCCGCAGTAGTCGGGACGGCAATTACGAGACCGAGAGAGATCACGAAACATTTCACAGCAGCCATTCAGTAAATGACGGCACCATATCGGAATAGCAAAATGGACAATGAGGCTTGAACATAACAGTTTCTTTGTCCATTTTTTATCACAAGGTAAGGAGGAGTGGAAGGGATGAGGATTGCAGCGTTAGATATAGGAGGGACTTCTGTTAAATCGGGGCTGTGGACCGGAGAAGAAGTCACAGAGCTGAGGGAACACGCGACCAATGCAAAGAACGGCGGCCATTACGTCATGGATCGGGCGGTGAAGATCTTTCATCAGTACCGTGATTTTGACGCCATCGGAATCAGTACAGCCGGTCAGGTCAATTCTGAAGAGGGGATTATCCGGTACGCCAATGAGAATATTCCGGAATATACGGGAATGCGGGTGAGGGAAATTCTGGAGAAAGAGTTCGGCGTGCCGGTGGCGGTGGAGAACGATGTCAATGCGGCGGCTATCGGAGAGGCACAGTTCGGAGCGGGCCGTGCATTTAAGGATTTTATCTGTATCACGTACGGGACCGGAGTCGGCGGGGCTATCGTGATGGATAAGGAAATTTATACGGGCAGTTCCTTTTCCGCGGGAGAGTTTGGCGGCATCATGGTCCATCCGGAGGACAGCGTTTACGGGGAACCGTTCTGCGGCTGTTACGAAAAATACGCTTCAACCACAGCTTTAGTCAGGAAAGCCATGGAATACAACAGGGAACTGGATAATGGAAGGAAGATATTTTCGCGCCTCGATGATCCGAATGTACGGGATATCATAAACTGCTGGATTGATGAGATTGTATATGGACTGATTACTGTGACCCATATCTTTAACCCGGCCTGTATTGTTTTGGGAGGCGGAGTCATGTCGCAGCCGTACATTTTAGAAGAAGTCAAAATGAAAACCACGGCCAGAATCATGAGCAGTTTCCGCAATCTGAAGCTTTTGCAGGCGGAACTCGGAAACAGGGCCGGACTGATGGGAGCGGCCTATCTGGCTGAAAAACTGGAGAAGCAGAGGAGGGACTCATGAGGAAACGGTATCCGGATACGGCGATTACGACCGTGTGTATTCCATGGGATGAACAGTGGAATTTTGACCGCGCGGTATTTGGCGGGATGGTTGAGAAGCTGATTGAGGCGGGACTGCCGGCTCTCTATCTGTTTGGGACAGCGGGAGAAGGCTATGCGGTAGATGATGAGCAGTTTCAGGAGATTGCGGCGGCTTTTTGGGACGATACGAGAGGAAGCGGCATACGTTCCATGGTGGGGATTATAAGTCTGTCGGTATCAGAGATGATTCACCGGATTGAGATAGCATACCAGCTTGGATTTCGGGAATTCCAGATTTCATTTCCCAGCTGGGGGGCGCTGACGGATGAGGAAGTGATGGTATTCTTTCATCACGTCTGTGATCCGTTTCCGGATTGCATTTTTATGCATTACAATAACGGCGGCCACTCGAAGAAACTTTTAAGCTACAAACACTATCAGGCTCTGGCGGAGGAGATCCCCAATCTGGCGGCCGTGAAGTACATGAATGATTCCATTGAGGATATTATCTGCGTTCAGACTGCGGATCTGCCTATCCAGTTTATTTTAAGCGAGTATGGATACGGCACAGGCTGCCTTTATGGAGAGTGCGGCCTGCTGTTTTCCAGCTCCGTGATCTGTCCGGAAGCCGCATGGGCGCTTTACCGGGCGGGAAAAGAGAAGAATATGGAGGAGATCCGGCGTCTGGAGATCGAGGTGGCGGTGTCCCAGCAGATTCTGTTTGAAACGTGCCCGCAGCAGGTGATGAACGCGGCGTACGATAAACTCTATGCGAAAATGCTGCTGCCCGAGATGCCGCTGCGGCTGTATCCGCCGTATCCGCCGGACCACGGCTTTTACGGTGCGCAGTTTGAGGCATTTCGAACGCAGATGCAGCTGCGTCTGCCCCGGTGGCTGGCGGGAAAAAACGGGAAATAAAAACATTTGTTTAGCCCAAAAATAAAAAGAAAAAATTTCTTTTATAAAGAGTTGACAAGAAAAAATTTTTAATATATAATGAGGTTGTTACAAAGACACAGAAAAAGTATCGGGGAGGTCGATAAAATTATGCAAAAGTCCAAATCCAAAGTTTCACTAACAGGATATTTTTTCGTTCTTCCACAATTTTTGTTTTTCGCGGTGTTTACAGTCTACCCGATTGTAGAAGGATTCCGAATCAGCTTATTTAAAGAAGACGCGATTCGAACCACCTTTGTAGGGCTGCGAAATTACGTAGAATTGTTCAAGGACCCGGTGTTTCTACACAGCGTATTTAATACCCTGTTCCTCGTCGTCATAGTCACCGTGGTATCCCTGGTGTTGGGACTGGTGATTTCACTCACGGTCTTTGATAAGAATGGAAAGTATATTTCCTTTATCAGGACGTGTTACTATCTTCCGGTGGTGGTATCCACGGTTGTTATGGCTATGGTATGGAGCTTCCTGCTCAACCCGGCCAGCGGTCTCGTCCCGTATTTCTTCCGGTCGGCAGGCATGGGCAATGTAAACCTGCTGGGAGATAAACGGTACGTTTTATGGATTATCGCATTTGTCACTATCGTAGCCAGCCTTGGTACGTGTCTAATCATGTATATTGCAGCAATGCTTGGCGTTTCTACAGAACTTCTGGAGGCTGCCAAGATTGACGGCGCCACGAAAGTTCAGCGTTCCCTTCACATTGTAATCCCCCTTGTACAGCCGACAACACTCTATCTTACAGTTACCCAGGTTATTGCCATGTTAAAGCTGTTCGTCATCATACAGCTGTTGACCGACGGCGGACCGAACAATGCGTCCATGACGATGATG
>CAUEKH010000256.1 GCA_959018155.1 uncultured Hungatella sp. | reverse complement strand
CAATATAAAGTTCCTCCGGACTGACCGAACTCGATATCTTCTTTACAAGGCTGGCAATCCGGCTTTTCTCCACCGGTTTCACCATTACCTTAAAATCCCGCAGATTTGTATAATACTCCGCCATTTCCGGCACATAATCCGCCTCTGAATCCATATCCCTGTACTGCCGGTACTGTGAATTCCTGTCCTGAACGATCCGGTACTCCTTAAGCCACGGAAAGAATTCAAGCAGCTTCTGACCGCACTGTTTCATTTCCGTAATCCCGTACTGTTTCGGAGGATCAGGCCTGATTAAAAAGGTGACCGTCTGATAATCCAGCCCGCACTGCCGCAGCATTTCCCCGAGCATTTCTAAAGAATCCTTAAATTTCATTTCATTGGAACAAACCAGAAATTCGACTTCTATAAAATATTTCATTTGAACGCCTCCCAACGCATTGCCTGTTAAATGTTCCCGCTTCATTTCCTTTCTTACTTCCTGTTGACGATTCTAACATTCAAAGCCCACAATCAGCGCTGAAAAAATATTTCCCGGGAAGCGGCTGTCATACCAGTATTTCAAGTACAACAGCCCTGCCCGGGAAATATCTGATATACTCTGTCATAGTGGGGGCACGATTGCCCTTCACTGCTTTTCTTTCCAGTATTCCTTCATGTATTTGTCCGCTTCCTATAGCCTCCAGTCCAGCTATATAAGAGCCTGTCTCCATTATAATGAATTATAACCAAACAGACAATAGTTCTGCTTACCTTTTCTGATAATAAGATAGTTGTGGGATTCCATGTCCGATCGGACAGAGAATAACGTGATGCCATACGGCAGATTGAAAGTCAGAAAGAAATCTGACCCCTGTGGCGATAGATTCTTATAAAAACTATCGTCTGTTTCTTAATGACCAGTATACCATCAGAAGATACGTGTGGCAAGAACATTTCCGGAAGCATAAAACATAAAAATGGGATAGCATCGGTTTTCTTCCCCCCGTGCTACCCCATATTCCAATTTCTGAAGATACCTGATTATTACACGCCAGCCATCCTCCAAATACCATTCACAAAATTATCGTTCTGATAATTTCTGTCATTCATTTTCATCTTTCCCGCTTCAAACGCTTTCCCGGCATTCCACAGAAATCCCTGTCTCATAAATCTTTTCATCCACAAGAACCTTCACCCGGTACGTCCCATTCAGCCCTTCTTTATTGATCGGGTAGTTGACAATCCGCTCATCATGTTCAATAAACGTTCCGACACAGATAGAAGAAAATGCGTGCTTCGTGGTCGGCACAAAATACTTATGGCGCTCTTCTCCGTTCTCCAGGATCACCATGACAATCTGCCCGTTTTCAAATCGTCCATGGAGAATAAAACGGTCATTTTCTTCCCGGATTTCGATTCCATACGCATCTGGCGCCTCCCCGCCCTCTTCTGCCGGCGGCTCTGTCCCGAATTCTTCCGTCACTCCCAGATGGCCCAGCTGCTTTCCAGGGCCGAACGTCAGAGTTTCCTCCTCACAATACGGCGGCAGCTTCTTCGCCCGGAAATAGCTGGCCGGAAGGTGCAGTTCGTACATGACTTCATCGTTTAGAAGTTCCACAGACACCGAGTTGAATACCACCTCACCCTCGCCAAGATGCGCCATCGGCGTCCTGGTGCAGACCTTCCCGTTCACGTGGCCATTGCTTCCGAAATGGACGAGATAATGGCCCTCGCCATAATAATCAATGTTCGATATATTGGGGGAAAAAACTTCCTCGCCCCTCTCCTTCCCGTACTGCCATTTCTGACGTATCGTCATATTCTTCCTGTCTATTTCATAGCGGACGCCCCTGGAATACCGCTCCCCTTCCGGATACCACTCCGGGTCGCTCTTTTTTCTCCAGCAGCCGTTATCGAAAACCATGATATCGCCGTTCGGCAGGATCTGGCAGGAGTGCTGTCCATAGCACCATTCCAGATTTTCATCCACCGGTTTAAAGAAATACTTCTCCGCAAACTCCTCCGGCCAGCATTCCGGATCCCCTAAGATCCAGTTGATTTCCCCTGAGTCAAAATCAATATTTACGACAGCGTCCTCATTTCTTCCTGATAAGCTTAAACTGTTTGTCTTTTCATCGTACCACACCGCATTGTTGTGGAACCAGTCGTAGCCGTTCTGTTTCCTGCTGACAGCGCCTGCGCCCATTGGCAGAATGTCCTTCAAATCCCACGTCCTTATCATATCCCCGCTTTTCCTGTCGAGGAGAACTGCCACGTCCTCCACGCTGCCACTGGCCATATCCTGTGTCAGAGCAATTAAGTTCCCATTTTCAAGTTCCGCGTGGTCATGGTGGTAGGAACCGGGGATCCGGTACTCTGTATAAATCTTTCCGGTCAGGCTCATTTCATAGAGTCCACTGGTATTATAGGGCGGTGCCACAAGCCGCTCTGTGCCAATTAAAATGTTCCCGTTGGCAAGCCGGTGGATAGCAAATACAATGTTTAGACTGCAATACCACCGGCAGTCCCCCCGGTAATCGTAACCGGCAATTAACGCATCGGAAGTCGGGCTGACGAACATCAGTTGTTCTGCCATATAGGGACCATTTTCCTTCACGTAAGTGGGTCGTTTCACCAGTTTTGGGAGCGGTCCTGTAACAATGGCCACCTGCGATTTTCTACCTGACTCATCTGCTAAGAGAACCGTATTTTCCGTATCCGCAGACAGCCCGTACACTGGTATGACATGGTGTTTTTCCTTTTTCGTGGTAAAATGGAAGTCGCCCGCCTCCTCCTTTCCCTTCACTGTAATGGAGATCATTTCCTCACTCTCCGTCTCGAACAGGATTAATGCGGTCAGAGGCGCAATCAGATACGGATTTTCTATTACAAATGGCTTCTCCATCGTATAACTGCCCTTCTTATATTCGGCCAGAAACTTTTCCTCCGCCCGGCTCTGCAGTTCTATCATATGATCTATTTTTTTATGTACTGCTGACATGGTAAACTCCTCCTTTATACGAACAATGGCACCAGAATCAGGTTGCCAAACGTAACAATTAACATGGCGATTAAGGTAGCCACAATTCCCATCCGAATCACATCTTTTACCTGCATCCCGCTTAAGCTGAAGCACATGGCCGGCATAAATCCGCCCCACGGGAAAATCAGCGTCATTCCGAGTCCCGCACAGATTTTCGCTATGACGAGCGGATGGATTCCGGTGGAACCGATAACCGGCAGAATAATATTCATCAGGATCATATCTGTGGCCAGTCCGGACATAAAGCTGGTAATTCCGGTAGTTCCGAACGCTGCCAGCGCAACGAGTCCCGTTCCGCTCACTCCCGCCAGCTTCGCAGAGACGAACTCCGTAAATCCGGTAGTCTTTAAAAGTCCGGTCAGCCCGATACCGCAGGCCACCAGAAGGAACATATTCCAGTCCAGTTTCTTAAAATCACTGCCGGTAAGCAGGGCTTCCTTCTTCTCCAAATCTGCCGGTAGTATAAAGGCCGCGACCACTCCCACAACCGCAACCCAGTACATATTGAGCCAGGACGCGATCCCTTCCGGCAGCTTTACAACACTTGGAAGGACCCAGAGAACCAGAAGCACGAGGAAAAGCAGGAGACTCATCATTTCACCTAAAGACATTTTCCCCAATTCTGCCTTCTGTTTTTTAAAATACTCCGGGTCACTGAACAGCTTGTCTTCACCGATTGGATTCATCAGACGGATTACCATATAGAGGGCAAGTAATGTCACCACCCCCACAATCACGCCGGGAATCATCCACTGAAAAAATGTGACGTCGATGCCGTTAATCTGTTTTAACAGCCCCACATTGACCGTATTGTGAGTATAAACCGGTATTGTGGTCATAAATGCCGCGAAAAACGCGTAGAGCAGTCCACAGCCCATGGCGGCACGAAGCCGGTTCTCGCTGACCTTTAACTGATTTTTCTTACATTCCTCCACCAGATAAGCCACCGTGGAGGTCGTGAGAGAAAACATCATAAAGGTTGCGCCTGACATCAGGACCGGCAGCAGACAGAACAGCATCATCATAAATACAAACAGGAAACGACTGAACCGCCCGTCAATCCATTTCATAGAGAGAATCGTGACAGCAATTCTCTTTCCCAGGCCGTGTTTGCTGATGGCCTCCCCAATCAGCAGGACGGCGATACATAAAAACATGGTTCCCTGTCCATAGATACCGGCCACCGCCATAAAATCCATCCCGGTAAGCGGCAGTACAATTAACGGCACCATGGCGCTGATCCCCCAGGAAAATGGGGCCGCGATCACCCAGGCCACAAACCAGCCAAACGTTGCCAGCACATAGACCGCCTCCTGATTCATTTCCTGAAAAAATGGCAGCCGGCAAATCAGAAGAAATATTATCGGACCGGACAAAGTACCGGCAAAATGCTTCAGCCAGCTTTTCTTTTTTCCCTTATCCTCTTTTCCCATTCCAGTGTCCCCCTTACTCTACTCGTTATTATTTTAACATCCGATATATCGTGACCTTACTATACCAAACCGGTGACAGAATAATTAGTAGCATATGATACTAACTGGTTAAATTTTTATCAATGGATCGAGTAGGAGGCGGTGATTAACCGCCGTCCTCTCACACCACCGTGCGTCAGACTGTCTAACGATTACGAAAAATGTTATAATG
>CAUEKH010000255.1 GCA_959018155.1 uncultured Hungatella sp. | reverse complement strand
TCGGCATGGTGACTGAGGAGGAGAAAAAGGTTTACAAGACGGCCAAGGAAGTGTTTGACTCCATGGCGCTTGTCGGCTGTACCGGATGCCGCTACTGTATGCCATGTCCGTTTGGGCTTGATATTCCGAAGATTTTCTCCTTGTACAACATGACAGCCGCCCACAGGGAGAAAGAGGCAAAGAAGGAGTATGAGGCATTGGAGGTGAAGGCGGACTTCTGTAAGGCCTGCCACCACTGTGAGAAAGAGTGCCCGCAGATGATTAAGGTCAGCGAGGTGATGCCGGAGGTGGCGAAGGTATTTGCAAAGATAGAATAACAGCTGTTTGAGACGGTACCCGCCCAAAGAGGCAGTAAAAATTCATGAAAAGGAGGAACGGTTTATGCTGGAAAAGATTGATTTATCGAAAAAAATGGATAAAGACACGTATAAACAGGTTATCAGAGAGCAGAGCGAAAAGCTGGGACTGCTTCAGAGAGAACTGCGGGAGGCAGGGATTCCTGTGATGATTGTGTTCGAAGGCATGGGCGCAGCCGGGAAAGGCACCCAGATCAACCGGTTAATCCAGGCTCTCGACCCGAGAGGTTTCGCCGTGTATGCCAATGACAAGGCCACGGAAGAAGAGCAGATGCGTCCGTTCCTCTACCGTTTCTGGACGAAGACGCCGGCTAAAGGGCGGATTGCCTTATTTGACAGAAGCTGGTACCGTCAGGTTACTATCGAACGGTTTGACAACAAGATTGAAGATAAGGATTTGCCGGAGGCATTTGCCGATATCCTGTCTTTTGAACGTCAGCTGACGGACGACGGGACGGTGATTATCAAGCTGTTCCTCTACATTTCCCAGGAGGAGCAGAAGAAGCGGTTTAAGAAGCTGGAGGACTCGAAGGAGACGAGCTGGCGGGTTTCAAAGGATGACTGGCGGCGCAATAAGGAGTACGGCCGGTATTTGGAGATCAACGAGGAGATGCTTCAGAAGACCGACACGGAGTGCGCGCCGTGGAATATTATCGAGGCCACGGATAAGGACTACGCGGCGGCGAAGATTATGACTCTCGTGGCGAACCGGCTGGAAGAGGCATTAAAGGAGA
This sequence comes from uncultured Hungatella sp., assembly GCA_959018155.1. GTDB lineage: Bacteria > Bacillota > Clostridia > Lachnospirales > Lachnospiraceae > Hungatella. The sequence goes on along the minus strand of CAUEKH010000255.1, from coordinate 3,584 downwards.
AAGCAGCCAAGAAGCAGGAACAGCGGGAGAGCGCGCCTGTGAAGGAAGAGAAATATCAGAACGGGGTTCTCTCCGGTGTCGATTTGTCGAAGTCCTTAACGAAAGAGGAGTACAAGAAGCAGGTCGATCATCTGCAGAAGCGGCTGGAGTTTCTGCACAGCGAGATTTACCGTCTGAGAATCCCGGTTGTCTTATGCTTTGAGGGCTGGGACGCCGGCGGCAAGGGCGGGGCGATCAAGCGCCTGACGAGCCATCTCGACCCGAGAGGCTACAAGGTGAATCCGACGGCATCTCCCAATGATATTGAGAAGGTCCACCACTATCTGTGGCGTTTCTGGAACAATGTTCCGAAGGCCGGCCACATCGCCATCTTTGACAGGACGTGGTATGGCCGCGTGATGGTAGAGCGGATTGAGGGCTTCTGCACCGAGGAAGAATGGAAGCGGGCTTACCAGGAGATCAACGAGATGGAGGCCCATATGGCAAATGCCGGGGCGGTAATCTTAAAGTTCTGGCTTCATATCGACAAGGATGAGCAGGAACGCCGCTTTAAAGAGCGCCAGGAGAACCCGGCGAAGCAGTGGAAGATTACGGATGAGGACTGGCGCAACCGGGAAAAATGGGATCAGTACGAGGTTGCTGTCAATGAGATGCTGATCCGCACCTCCACCACGTATGCCCCGTGGATCGTTGTGGAAGGCAACAGCAAGTATTACGCCAGAGTCAAGGTATTAAAGACGGTGGTGGACGCTTTGGAGGCAAAGATTAAGGAAGTAAGTAAAAACGAGAAATGACAGCTTGTAATTTTAGCCCATTTAGTGTAAATTAATAACGAAACGCAAAATGGAGCAGGAGGCAGGCGATGGGTACAGTTGTCATCGTGGGCGGTGGTGCAGCAGGGATGCTGGCAGGAATTGCGGCAGCCATGAGCGGCAGCACCGTTCATATTTATGAGAAGAATGAAAAACTGGGAAAGAAAGTCTATATCACCGGGAAAGGCCGCTGTAATGTGACGAATGCCTGTGATACAGAGGATTTACTGAAGAACGTGGTCTCCAATCCGAAATTCCTTTACAGCAGCTTTTATGGCTTCACGAACTTTGATATGATGGAACTGTTAGAGGGCGCGGGCTGTAAGCTGAAGACGGAGCGGGGGAACCGGGTATTTCCAGTTTCCGACAAGTCGTCCGACGTGATTAAGGCATTGACCAACAGGCTGAAGTCCTTAGGAGCAGAGATTCATTACCGGACGGAGGTGAAGGAACTGCTTCTGGAAGAAGGCCGGTGCCGCGGAATCATTTTCAATAAGGGCGGCGGCCGGACTGAGACGGTGCGGGCCGATTCGGTGATTGTCGCCACAGGCGGCTTATCCTATCCCACGACGGGCTCTACAGGAGACGGCTACCGTTTCGCAAAGGAAGCGGGCCATACGGTGACGCCTCTCTCACCGGCTCTGGTGCCATTTGTGGTGGAGGAACAGGAGCTGGTAAAGGAACTGCAGGGGCTTTCCTTAAAGAATGTGGAAGCTTCCGTGATGCGGGGGAAAAAGGTGATTTACCGGGAGTTCGGGGAAATGCTTTTTACCCACTACGGGGTCAGCGGCCCTGTGCTCTTAAGTGCCAGCAGCTATGCGGTAAAGGAACTGAAGAAGGGGGCGCTTACGCTTTCTATTGATTTAAAGCCGGCGCTGACCAGGGAGCAGCTGGACGCCAGGCTGCTGCGGGAGTTTGAGGAAGTACTGAATAAGCAGTTTAAGAATTCCTTAACCCATCTCTTCCCGGCAAAGCTGGTGCCTGTCATGGTGGCGCGGAGTGGGATTTCTCCCGATAAAAAGGTGAATGAGATAACCAGTAAGGAGCGGCAGCAGGTGATTGATGCCACGAAATCATTTACCTTAACACTCACCGGGCTTCGCGGCTATAATGAGGCGATCATCACCCAGGGCGGCGTGTCAGTGAAGGAGATTAACCCTTCTACGATGGAATCGAAGCTTATGCCGGGGCTTTATTTTGCCGGAGAAGTCCTCGATCTCGACGGTGTGACTGGCGGTTTTAATTTACAGATCGCGTGGTCTACCGCGTGGGAAGCCGGGAATTCGGCGGCGGAGGCGGCCGGATAAGTCATGAGAGGCCGGACGCAACCGGCAGAGTTAAAAGAGCCGGACTTAACGGGCAGAACTTAGAGAGCCGGATTCTGGCAGGAAGCCTGGCTTCAGGAAATTCGCAAAAGGAGAAACAGATTATGTCAAAGGTATTCAACATCGCCATCGACGGTCCGGCAGGCGCCGGCAAGAGTACGATCGCGAAGAGTGTTGCGGCAGGGCTGGGTTTTGTCTATGTGGATACAGGGGCCATGTACCGCGCCATGGCGCTCTATTTCTTAAGAAAAGGAATCGACGCTTCCGACGAGGCGGCGATTGCAGAGGCAGCCGGAGAGGTGGAGGTCACAATTGCCTACGAGGATGGCGTTCAGCAGGTCATCTTAAACGGTGAAAATGTCTCCGGCCTTATCCGAACAGAGGAGGTCAGCGCCATGTCCTCCGCTACGTCGGTATACTTACCGGTCCGCGAGAAGCTGGTAGAACTCCAGAAGAGGCTGGCGGCAAAGGAAAATGTTATCATGGATGGCCGTGATATCGGAACGTGTGTCCTTCCCGGGGCCGATTTGAAAATTTACTTAACGGCCAGCACTAAGGTCCGCGCCAGACGGCGTTACGACGAACTGGCGGCAAAAGGTGAATGCGGAAGCTTGGAGGCAATCGAGAAAGAGATTGCGGAGCGCGATTACCGCGATATGCACAGGGAGAATTCCCCGCTTAAACAGGCGGAAGACGCAGTGCTTGTGGATACTTCTGATATGACAATTGAGGAAGTGATAGAACGAATTAAGGAACTGGCAGCCAGTAAGGGGATCGCATAACCCCTTACGACGCACGGATGGGAAATGGCATCAGCCCGTCCTGGGAGGAGAGACGGTTATGGAAGTAAAGGTTGCAAAGACCGCCGGTTTCTGTTTCGGTGTGAAGAAGGCTGTGGATAAGGTTTATGAGCAGATCGAGTGTGCCCGTAAGCCCATCTACACCTTTGGACCGATTATACACAACGAGGAAGTTGTGAGGGATCTGGAAGAGAAAGGCGTACGCGTGATCGAGTCCGAGGAAGAACTGAGGAAATTAAAAGACGGCGTCGTTATTATCCGTTCCCACGGCGCGGGGAAGCACATTTACGATATCCTGGAAGAGAACGGGATTGAGATTGTGGACGCCACGTGCCCCTTTGTAAAGAAGATTCATAAGATCGCACAGGAACAGAACCAGGCCGGAAGACGTTTAATTATCATCGGGAATGAGAAGCACCCGGAGGTAGAAGGTATTAAAGGCTGGGGAAATGAGAATACTTTAGTGGTGGAAACACCCGAGGAAGTGGATACATTACCGCTTTTAGAGGGTGAAAAGCTGTGTATCGTGTCACAGACGACATTTAATTACAAGAAATTTCAAGATTTAGTTGAAAAATTTTCTAAAACGCGATATGATATACTTGTTTTAAATACGATTTGCAATGCAACACAGGAAAGACAAGTGG
>CAUEKH010000254.1 GCA_959018155.1 uncultured Hungatella sp. | reverse complement strand
GTATCGTAGAAGAGACGGGAGACGCGGTCCGACGTGTCCGGCCGGGTGACCGCGTTGCCGTCAATGTGGAAACCTTCTGTGGGGAGTGTTTCTACTGCAAACGCGGATTTGTCAACAACTGTACCGATGAACACGGCGGCTGGGCTTTAGGCTGCCGCATCGACGGCGGCCAGGCGGAATACGTGAGAATTCCCTACGCGGACAACGGCCTGACCCCCATCCCCGATTCCGTATCTGACGAGGCGGCGCTCTTCACCGGCGATCTGCTGTCTACCGGATACTGGGGCGCCGGTCTTGCAAATATCAGTGAGGGAGATACCACAGCTGTTATCGGCGCCGGCCCTACGGGACTCTGCACCATGATGTGTGCAAGACTCTATCATCCGAAGGCCGTTATCGCAATCGACATCTCCGACGAGCGCCTCGCCGTAGCCAGACAGCAGGGCCTGGCTGATTACACCTTCAATCCGCTGCGTGACAATATCGGGCAGGAAGTCCATGAGCTTACAGAAGGCCGCGGCGCCGATTCCGTCCTGGAAGCCGCCGGAGGAAAGGATACGTTCCAGACCGCATGGAAAATCGCCCGCCCTGGCGGCATCGTGTGCGTAATCGCCATGTATGAGGAACCACAGATTCTACCGCTCCCGGATATGTACGGAAAGAATTTAATCTTCAAAACCGGCGGCGTGGACGCCAACTCCTGTGGAGAGATCCTGCGGCTGATCGAGGCCGGGAAGTTAGATACCAGCTGTCTGATTACACACCGGACTGATCTGGCACATATCATGGACGCGTATGAGATATTTGAGAAACAGAGCGATCATGTGATAAAGTTTGCGATAACAATTTGATATATAATGATATAAAAGGAAGTCATAAAAAGACAGCCGATTCATTTCCCGTCTTTTCATGACTCCCTTTTCTTATAATTTCCTATCTCCGCTTTAACAGACCGGCTCCTGCCTCATCACCAGACATTCTTTCTCAAAAAATCCGATTCCGTAGCAAATGACTTTCCGGTAACCTTTCGCAAATCCATCCGCATACCGCTGCTCCTTACTCTGTGTAAGCGCCTTCTCACATACCGCCTTCAGCTGCTTTTCTTCCTTTGTATGCTTAACTTCCATCACAATCACACGGCGATTCCGTTTGTCCACAACTACCAGGTCCGGCCGGCCAAGGCCAGCTTCATAATTCGATTCAACAGCATACCCGGATCCCGATAACACGCCGGCCAGAAACGCATGATAGTAACTCTCATTATAATCATGATAACTGATCGTCTCAAAAAGCAAATCCGATATCATTGAAGTAACCTTCTCTTCATTTTCTTCCCATAAAGCGCTAAAAAGTTCCTGACGGTCCCGTACCGTAACCACATCTTCTTTAAACCATGTCATCACAGTTTCGATAAATATGGATTTAATCTCTGCGTTAGGAATCCGCAGCTGTAACAGATCATTACAGACCCCAGCCTGTGTCAGATAACCGGTCAGATATAAGAGAGTCCATAGATTTTCCTCACTGGAATGAAGAACATCATATGTTAAATCTTCAGTAATCTTCTGGCAGATACAGCCACCAGCCAACAGCTTTTCAAACTTATCATTCACCATCAAATCGGTCCGGCCAAGGAAGCTTCTGATAATTCCGTTATGGCTCGTGTTTTTCCAATAACTTTCCGGCTTTGCATCAGGCTGTTCCTGAAGACGGTTTACATGGTTTAACACATCCCACGGACAGTATATATCCGTTTTACCGAAGTGATATCCGTCATACCACTGCTTCATTTCATCGGCGTGTTCAGAAAATCCTGTATCCTCTAACAGTTTCATTGTCTCTCTTTCAGTAAAACCAAAATATTCGCTGAACCGTTCTCCCCGGATGGAATCCGTTACCAGATTGTTGGTCCCTGTAAAGATGCTCTCCTTAACAATTCTCAGACAGCCGGTAATCACAGCAAACTTTAAATACTCATTAGATTTGAGAGCCGTTCCAAGTAATCCCCGGACAATCTCCAGCATCTTTAAGTAGTACCCATTTTCACTGGCCTTCGCCAGCGGTACATCATATTCATCTATCAGCAGGATGACCGGTTTGTTAAAATGAGAAAACATCATGCGTGTCAAAGTAAACAGACTGTTGCTCACCTCTTCCGCCGTTCCTTTCTTTGCAGCCAGACGCTCAAACAGTTCTTTATCAAATTTATTGACCTTATCACTATGGGATAAGTAATCCAGCTTCAGGCAGCAATCAGAAATTACAGATTTCAGCTGCGCATAAGCGTATTCGAAGCTTAATCCTTCCACTCTTTTTAATGTAACAGACAGTACAGGCCATTGGTTCATCCATTCGGAACACAATTCTTTATCACCGGTAATTTCAAGGCCGGCAAATAAATCTCTGCTGTCTTTTGTGATGTCGAGAAACGTGGACAAGGTATTCATTCCAAGGGTTTTCCCGAAACGACGCGGACGTGTAATCAAATGAACCTCAAAAGTCTTTCTCAGCAATTCTGAAATAAACCCGGTCTTATCAACATAATAATACCCATCCCGCCTGATTCTCTCAAAACTTTCAATTCCCACCGGTAAAATCATTGCACACACATCCTTTATATCGTATTTTCCCTCTTTTGCAGATATGTCTCACATATAGTATAACTGATTTTCGGTAGAAACACAAACGAAACCAGGACAATACTCAGCTGTCTGTGCATCATAATGATTTCATTTATAAAAAATAAAAAAAGGAGTATAAATTCCCTCATTTGGTCCATAATAGGAGTATACCAAAGATGAGTGAATACTTATCCTCCCCTTTTTAATCGGTTCCGGTGCGATTACGCCCCGGAGCCGATTTTTTTCATTAAACCATTATTTTCAGCCTGCATTTCCTCCATCTGCCCCATCAACCCTTTCAGATAAACCCGGTCCAGGTTCAGCTTCCTCTTATACTTCTGCTCTCCCGTCTCCTCCGCTTTCTTTTCCATTTCGGAAATTCCGGCCTGACAAACGGAAATTCGATGCGAAAGTCCCATGAAGCTGGGCTTTTCCATCCGTTTCGGCAGATCCATGGTGGCAGTTAAGAACTCCGCCATCGCGTCTTCCGCCGTCTTTTCATCTGAAATCACCTTTAAAAACAGCAGATGGCAGGCATGGTATAAATCTTCCTGCTTCGACGCTTCCTCCCCTTTTTTCGTAAGAAGGTAGCCGTCCTCTGCCTCTTTTAAGCAGACCGCCCCTTCGTGGTCCGATTCCAGGGCATACTGCGTTTCTGAAATTCCATATTTTTTCATCACTTCACGGACAATATCGTAAAGATACCATTTCAACTCGTCCATTTTACAAACTCCTTTATCAGTTGCCGCCAGCCTCGCTCGCCGCCCGCTTTTCCATCTGCTCCAGGCCTTTTCCTTTCCACTTTCCAATCCGGTAGAAAACAGCAGTAAGGACTGCGCCCAGTACCCAGGAAATCAGCAGAGAAATCCAGATACACTCATACCGGCCGTTTGGCAGTTCCGGTGTCCTTGTGATTGCGGCGATTCCATAAGCCAGAGGAACACGAATCAGCACAGTGGTTACCATGGAAATCCACATTGGAGTCATCGTATCACCGGCGCCACGCATAACGCCGGACAAACTCTGGGTCACGGCCATGGCGATATAGCCAACCGCCAGAATCTTCATCATGTTGGCGCTTAACGTAACCAGTTCCGACGTGTTGGTGAAAATTCCCATCAGATATTTACCAAAAATCAGAATCAGGCCGGTGATAACCGCGGAAGTTCCGGCCGCGATAAATGTTCCCTGTTTCGCGCCTTTATGTACTCTGTCAATTTCTCTCGCGCCCACATTCTGACCGGCATACGTCGTCATAGCGGTACCGAAGGAGAAGTTTGGCATCATGGCGAAGCCATCGACTCTCATAATAATAACGTTTGCCGCAATTACCATCTCGCCAAAGCTGTTGGTCAGAGACTGAACCACAACCATTGCCATGGAGAAGATTGCCTGGGTAATACCAGAAGGCAGTCCCAAACGAAGGATAGTAAAAATATTTTCTTTGTTCGGTTTTAAGTATCTCACCTTTAAATCAAATACATCGGTCATCTTTCTCAGTTTAAAAAAGCAGAGAACCGCGGATACCATCTGTGCGATAACCGTCGCCAGAGCAACGCCCGCCACGCCCATCTTAAGACCGGCTACAAACCAGAGGTCGAGGACGATATTGATTACCGTGGCCACCAGCAGGTAGATGAGCGCGGAAAGGGAATCACCGAGGCCGCGCAAAATACCGCAGAACATATTATAATAGGCCACACCCATAATACCCATAATCAGTATCATCAAATAAGAATCACACCAGTCAAGAATGCTGTCCGGCGTATTCAAAAGATTTAAAAGAGGCCTGATTGTAAGGGCCCCAAGTACCATAATAATTGCGGACGCCACCGCTGTCAGCGTTATGGTGCTTCCGATGGTTTTCGATAAATTCTCCCTGTCCTTCGCGCCAAAATACTGAGATACCATGATACTCGTTCCCATGGAAATACCAATAAACAGCACCAGAAGAAGATTTAAAATCGGGCTGGCACTTCCAACCGCCGCAAGGGCGTTATCTCCTACATACTTTCCGACTACGATACTGTCTACCGTGTTATAAAGCTGCTGTGCGATATTGCCGATCAACATGGGAATC
>CAUEKH010000253.1 GCA_959018155.1 uncultured Hungatella sp. | reverse complement strand
AGGCCACATTTTTGATGTAATCCCTGTAGGGGACGTAGTAATTAGCGGCGGAGGCGTCGGTTGGGACCCCGTCGTGGACCACAATCGTCTGTGGGACAACCACGCGGCTTAAAACGATTTCTCCGGTTTCCGCAATGGGCTTTATCTCGTCTTCCGCTATTTTCGGCGGATATTCATAGTAGAGGGTGTGGTCAGGAATGAAGATAGGAGTGTCCGTGGTCGTTTCGTCTGCAAGGGGAGTCATGCGGACCGGCTGGATTGCCAGCGCGTCGGGAAGGACTTCAGTCCCTTCAATGACTACCTCCGCAAAGCCCCGCGCCCGGATGGTGATGGTATACTCGGAATAGGGCCGGTTGGAACCGGGCGTTAAGCTGTATTCCAGCGGAGGCGCGGCCAGGCGGACCTCCTGTGTCTGTCCGGAAGAGTTGGTGGAAAGCTGTTCCATTACACTCTCCGGCGTATCTTCATGGGAGATGGAAACCTCGGCATCCGGGATTGGAAAATTGTTCTCGGCGGAAACCACATTAACCTGCAGGGAACCGGCGGCAGTCGTTTCCATTGCAGCAGCGCTCATATATTTTCTCATAGATTGCCCCTTATTAGGATGATTACTAAAAATATATGGCGCTGCCGGTGAAAATGTTCCGGAAATCCTGGATTTTTTACCGAATCATGTTTTCCACGTAATTACGCATGGCGTCCCGGCTCTCTACGTTTCTTGCGCCGTCTGCCAGAGCCTTCCGTCTCTCTTCCGGAAGCTCGGCAAATTTCGTCAGGATATCGGAATGCTGGGCCAGCTCCATGGTAAAACCAATGGGCATTTCGCTGTTATCTATCATGAACATCACCTCAGTCATAGTTTCTGCAGATTTGGAGAAGAGTATGCGTGGAGGATGGTATTGGAAAATGATTTTGTGGGGAACAGTCCATACATAGCTTATAGAGGTGACTCGGTTATTTTTGTAAATAATGTGTAATAATAAAACAATTAAAACAAAAATTTAGTCATGCAGTCATGCAGAAAACAGTTGAAATCTGTCATGAGATCATGTATAATCTATTCAATTTGGGCTGAAATATGGCTGCCCAATAACACAGCATGAAGAAAGGAATGGGACTTTACGTATGAAAGCTTTTTTAATACTGGAAGACGGAACCGTTTTCACAGGGACCAGTATCGGTTCCACAAGGGAAGTTATCAGCGAGATTGTATTTAACACCTCCATGACCGGTTACCTGGAAGTCCTCACTGACCCCTCGTATGCGGGACAGGCAGTGGTGATGACTTATCCGCTTATTGGTAACTATGGTATTTGTCATAAAGATATGGAATCAAGAAAACCCTGGCCGGACGGCTACATTGTCAGAGAATTATCTAGAATCCCCAGCAACTTCAGAAGCGAGGATACCATTCAGCATTTCTTAGAGGAACACGATATTCCAGGTATCAGTGGTATCGATACGAGAGCCCTAACAAAGATATTAAGAGAAAAAGGTACGATGAACGGCATGATTACGACCAATGAGACGATTGATCGCGATGAGGCCATCGCCCGCATGAAAAAATATACGGTTTCCGGCGTTGTGGCGGCAACTACCTGTAAAGAAAAGTATGTGATTCCGGCAGGCGGCGAAGGCGCGCAGCCGGGAAATGGGAAGAAAGTAGCGCTCCTCGATCTGGGCGCCAAGCAGAACATAGCCCGTTCCTTAAGTGAGAGGGGCTGTGAGGTCACAGTCTACCCGGCGCACACCCCGGCGGAGGAAATTCTGGCCGGCCAGCCCGATGGCATCATGCTCAGCAACGGCCCTGGTGACCCGAAGGAATGTACCGGGATTATTGCTGAAATCAGAAAACTCTACGAATCAGAGGTTCCGATTTTTGCCATCTGCCTCGGCCATCAGCTCATGGCCCTTGCAACAGGCGCCGATACTCATAAACTGAAGTACGGCCACCGCGGAGGAAATCACCCGGTTAAAGATTTGGAGACGGGGCGCGTCTACATTTCCTCCCAGAATCACGGCTATGTGGTGGATACCGATACGCTGGACCCGAAGGTAGCGGTTCCCGCGTTCGTCAACGTCAATGACGGCACAAACGAGGGTCTGAAATATGTGGGAAAGAACATTTTTACTGTCCAGTACCATCCGGAAGCGTGTCCGGGACCGCAGGACTCCGGTTACTTATTTGACAGATTTATCAAAATGATGGAGGTGGGTAGATAATGCCGAAGAATCCTGATATCAAAAAAGTACTTGTTCTTGGCTCAGGCCCGATTATCATTGGCCAGGCCGCTGAATTCGACTACGCCGGCACCCAGGCATGTCGCTCTTTAAAGGAAGAGGGCATCGAGGTTGTCTTGTTAAACTCCAACCCGGCCACCATCATGACGGATAAAGATATCGCCGACAGGGTATACATCGAACCGCTGACTGTGGAAGTGGTGGAACAGCTTATTTTAAAGGAAAAACCGGACAGCGTTCTCCCGACCCTGGGCGGCCAGGCCGGCTTAAACCTGGCCATGGAATTAGAGGATGCCGGCTTTTTAAAAGAGCACAATGTCCGCCTGATTGGCACCACGGCCCTTACCATCAAGAAGGCAGAAGACCGCGAGATGTTCAAAGAGACGATGGAAAAGATTGGAGAGCCGGTAGCGCCATCCGACATCATAGAGGATGTGGAACACGGTCTTAAGATTGCCGAGGAAATCGGTTATCCCGTCGTACTCCGTCCTGCCTACACGTTAGGCGGATCCGGCGGCGGAATCGCCAGAAATCCGGAACAGTGCGCCGAAATTCTGGAAAATGGCCTCCGGCTCTCCCGTGTGGGCCAGGTCCTCGTAGAGCGCTGCATCGCAGGATGGAAAGAGATCGAGTATGAGGTTATGCGCGACGGCGCGGGAAATGTGATTACCGTCTGCAATATGGAAAACATTGACCCGGTCGGCGTGCACACCGGCGACAGCATCGTGGTTGCGCCTTCCCAGACGCTGGGGGATAAAGAGTACCAGATGCTCCGTACCTCAGCCTTAAAGATTATCAGCGAACTGGGAATCACCGGAGGCTGTAACGTTCAGTACGCCTTAAATCCTGACAGCTTCGAGTACTGCGTCATCGAGGTAAACCCCAGAGTCAGCCGTTCTTCAGCCCTGGCTTCCAAGGCGACGGGATATCCCATTGCCAAGGTAGCGGCCAAGATCGCTTTAGGCTATACGCTGGATGAGATTAAAAATGCCGTTACGAAGAAGACGTACGCCAGCTTTGAGCCGATGCTGGACTACTGTGTCGTCAAAATGCCGCGTCTCCCGTTCGATAAATTTATCAGCGCCAAGAGAACCCTCGGCACCCAGATGAAGGCCACCGGCGAGGTCATGAGTATCTGTACCAATTTTGAGGGTGCGTTAATGAAAGCCATCCGTTCCCTGGAACAGCATGTTGACAGCCTGATGTCCTACGATTACACCGGCCTTACCGACGAAGAACTGACCGATACGCTGGCTGTTGTAGATGACAGAAGAATCTGGGTTATTGCAGAAGCTTTAAGACGTGGATTTTCCTATGAAATGATTCACGACATCACCAAAATTGATGTCTGGTTCATTGATAAACTGGCCATTCTGACTGAGATGGAAGCCGCGTTAAAAGAAGGGCCTCTCACACCGGACCTTCTTCGGGAGGCAAAACGGATTGAATTCCCCGACCATGTGATTTCTGAACTGACTGGCATTTCCGAGGAGGAAATCCATCAGATGAGGAAGGAAAATGGCATTACGGCTGCTTTTAAAATGGTAGATACGTGCGCCGCTGAATTTGCGGCTGAGACTCCCTATTATTATTCCTGTTTTGGAAGTGAAAATGAAGCAGAGCAGACTTCTGGCAGAAAGAAGGTTCTCGTCCTCGGATCCGGCCCAATCCGGATTGGCCAGGGAATCGAATTTGACTTCTGTTCCGTCCATAGCACCTGGGCCTTCAGCAAAGAAGGGTACGAGACAATTATCATCAACAATAACCCGGAGACGGTCAGCACCGACTTCGATATCGCGGATAAGCTGTATTTCGAGCCGCTGACGCCGGAGGATGTGGAAAGCATTGTCGATATCGAGAAGCCGGACGGCGCGGTGGTACAGTTTGGCGGCCAGACAGCCATCAAGCTGACAGAGAGCCTGATGAAGATGGGCGTTCCGATTCTCGGCACTGCCGCAGAAGACGTAGATGCAGCCGAGGACCGGGAGTTATTTGATAAGATTCTGGAGGAATGTCACATTCCAAGACCTGCCGGTCATACGGTATTTACGGCAGAGGAGGCGAAGGAGGCCGCAGGTAAGCTGGGCTATCCTGTTCTCGTGCGTCCTTCCTACGTGCTGGGCGGCCAGGGAATGCAGATTGCCATTAACGACCAGGATATCGACGAATTTATCGGCATCATCAATCAGATTGCCCAGGAACATCCGATTCTGGTAGATAAGTATATCATGGGAAAAGAGATCGAGGTGGACGCCATCTGTGACGGCACCGATATCCTGATTCCGGGTATCATGCAGCATATTGAGCGTACCGGAATCCATTCCGGGGACAGTATCTCTGTCTACCCGGCTCAGGATCTGACACAGAAAAATATAGATACGATTGTCGACTATACAGAGCGGCTTGCCAGGGCTCTCCACGTAAAGGGTATGATCAACATTCAGTTTATCGTGGACGGAGACGACGTTTA
>CAUEKH010000252.1 GCA_959018155.1 uncultured Hungatella sp. | reverse complement strand
TTCGGCCATCATAACAGACATCTGATTCGTACCGCTGCCCTTTCAGAATATCCTGCAGCGATTCCGCCAGTTTTTCATTATCTTCAATAATTAATATTCTCATATCTGTCACTCCAACTGTCTACATGATTTTTATTTTTACAGGCAATGCGGCCGGGCGCCTGCTCTGCTCTGATGCGGACTTACCCACAGCCCCAAAAACGGGAAAAAGCCCCCCGGGCCGTGCAGGGTCCCGGGAAGCATCCCAAAGCTTATTTAATTTGTCCTGATTTCCTGTCTCATAAAGCTGATGTAGGAAACCGCAAAGGTCACCAGCGTCATGGCGCACATCCCTGTTAAATGCGGCCAGATTAGAAGGAGGCTCTGTCCAAAGGAGAGGTAACCCGCGATTGCCCCGGAAAGCTGTGACATCGTCACCACATTGACGGAACGAATATTCGGATTTAAAATCGTTGTCACTGCTTCACTGTACAGATAATACGGGGATAGACGGTTTAAATTCTGCTCACAGGAGTAATTTTTCACGGCATTGAACATTCCGCGTACCCCATCCACCGGATAAAGCGCATTTGCAATAATCCCGGCCAGAAGGCTCATAAAAATGGCGAAGAACAGCCAACAGGCGATGACCGCCAGCGCACTCGTCGCCGCGTGTCTGCACACCACGGAAAACAGGATGGATAACCCCAGCCAGAAGCAGATATAAACTCCGGTAAGGAACAGGAAAACGAAAATTCTTCCTACCTCCTCGGCCTCCGGTACCATACCTGTCAGCAGCATCCCCATGGCTGCTATGATAATTCCCATGGAAAATACCATCCCGAAGATGACCGCCGCCCCTGCGAGAAATTTTCCGTTGATAATGCTGTCCCGGTAAATCGGCTGAGAGGCCAGCCTGTTTAATGTACCGGAAGCCCGTTCGCTGTTAATGGCGTCAAACCCGAGAGTCAGCCCCACAAATGGCCCTAAAAGGGCGATAAAGGACAGAAAGGACGGGATAGAACTCCCACTTGTGGTAAACAGCTTTAAGAAAATAAAATCGCTGTTATCTGCCGCCACATCACGAATCCCTGTCAGGGCGCCGTACAGGCTGGCGAAGCTGGTCAGGGCAATCAGTCCAAGAATCAGAAGAAACCGTCTGCTTCTGATGTGATCACGCATTTCCTTGTGATAGAGCGCCCACAGACCTGTATTGACCCAGTTCTCTTTTTGTTCACCGGTTGCGTGAAATAAATCGTTTAACTTTTTTCCTGCTGTTATCTCCATCATTCTGACCTGCCTTTTCGAAATAACGTCTGTAAATCTCATCCAAATCATCTTCCCGCGGACGTAAGTGCAAAATGGTGTACCCGCGGCTTACCGCCGTTTCCACCAGTTCCTTTCTGACATCCGACACGGAACCGATCAGATAGATATTCTTTTCTTTTCCAATACTCTGGACGCCCGGAAGTTCGCGTATCATACGGACAAAGCCTTCGTCCGCCGGCTCAGCCGCCACCTCCAGAAGATAGTACTCATCAGTCTCCACCTGGCGTCCCAAATCTTCAATCCGGCCCGACGCGATCAGCCGGCCGTCCACGAAGATTCCAACCCGGTCGCAGACCTGCTGGATCTGGTAGAGTTGATGAGACGAGATAAGAATCGTCCTCCCATCGTCCCTGGCCAGTTCTTCAATCAGCCGCATCAAATCACGCATTCCTTCCGGATCGATCCCGAGGGTCGGCTCATCCATGATAATCACCGACGGGTCCTTGATTAAAACATCGGCTATCCCAAGCCTCTGACGCATACCTTTTGAGTAAGTGCGGGCTTTCTGGTCCGCCGCATACGTCATGCCGACTCTCTCTAACAGTTCGTCAATCAGGCCTTCTGCCGCCTCCGGCTCAATCCCGTTTAAAGCCGCCGTAAACTGTAAATTCTCTCTGCCGGTCAAATCACCGTAGAAGCCTACATTATCCGGCATATACCCGACAATCCGTTTGACCTCCATGGGGTTTTTCGTGCAGTCGCAGCCGCCGATAAACGCTCTCCCGCTGGTCGGTTCCGTAAGTCCTGTCAGCATCAGCGTCGTTGTCGTCTTCCCTGCGCCATTGGGACCTAACAGGCCGAATATTTCGCCTTTTTCTATAGAAAGGTTCAAATGATCCACCGCGGTCTTTTCCCCATAGCATTTCGTCAGATCTTCGGTTTCAATGATATAGTTTTTTTCCGCCATAATCACCGTCTCCCATATTTATGGAACACAAAGCCGATTCCGCCTGCTAAAATCACGATCACGCCAACAGCCACCAGGCCCCAGACGGTCTTGGTTTTTACAGAAACACGGAACTCTGCGCTGTCTGATACCTCCGTAGAATCAGCCTTAATGCTCAGGACATAGTCACCTGTCATCGCATCGGAGGAAGGCGTCACATAAGCGGACACTTCCTTCGTAGCCCCTGCCTCCAGCACGTCGATGGTGGAGTTATCAAATTCAACCGTCCAGCCTGTGGGAGCCGTGGAAGTAAGGTTGACATTCTGCAAATCCACGTTGCCCTGGTTCGTAACGCTTAAAGTAACTGTCGATTTCTCATTGGCATGAGCGTCGAAACTCAGCCGGCCATCCGGCGTCGTGACATCCATCAGATAAGAGCCTGTGATGGTGACTGACAGATCCATGTTCAGCGTCTCCCCTGCGGAAATGGCGCTGCACGGAATGGTATACGTTCCTGACTCCACATTATTTGGCGGTGTCACAGTAATGGAAATTCCCTGGCTCTTGGCTGATTCCACATCAATGGCAGCCACCTGGGTGGATTCCCCGCTCGGTTTAAAGCTTACGGACCACCCCTCCGGCGCCTTTGCGGATAAGCTGTAGGACTGGGTATCAGCGCTGTTATTTACCAGAGTCGCGCTGTAGCTGAACGTTGTGCCGGAAGCGCCTTCCTGTTCGGCATACTCCGTCGTAAAGTTCCCCTGGCCTGCTTTCAGTTCATTAACAGACAAGTCAATGGCCATCGTATCAGACGCGCCGTTGTCGCCAACCGCCTGAATCCCGATGGTGTATGTACCCTCCGCCGTGTCAGACGGAACTGTCACATGAAGAACGCAGGACGCCGATTCTGAACCATTTGGAATGAATATCCGGTTGATGTTGTTGCTGCCGCCTGAAAAATAAGCCTCCCAGCCCTCCGGAATATCCGTGATGGAGAGCGCGGCATCACATGACGCCCCCGCATTGTCAAAAGCCACATCAAAAGTTAAGCTTGAGCCCGCCTTGGCCGTAATTCCCGGATAGTCGGTGTGAATCGTCAGACCGCCCTCCGCCATGGCCGGAAAACACATGGCCATCAGGAAAAATACAGCCCCACCCACTAAAAGAATGATTCTTTCCGCCCACTGGCGAAAACCATACGCTTTACAGTAATACATCGTTTCTCCTCCTCTGTCATCTGACATATTTTGTATAAGCGTATGGTATCATCCGAACCTTTACTGTTCCTTAAATTTTAACCATAAAACTGTGAAATTCCTGTGAACTGGGATAGAGATTTTGACATTTGCAGTGAGGACTGGATTTTTAAGGGGTTTAGAGGTGGTGGGTATTGTCTGCTACTTTATCTGCAAATGGCTGGACAGAGATAAATAATCGACAGCCAACTTAAGTTACTCTACTTAAAAAGGAGAAAAGAAAACCCAGAGAGCTGCCACTCTCTGGGTTTTTGCTATGCCGTACGGACATAACCACTTTTCTAACATTATGCTAAACCAGAATGAGCAAAAAGTCAAGGAACACTTATTAATTGGCTTGTTTTCTGTTCCAACCATCAAAATGTGGCTCAACCTCTCAAAGTCTTATATTATAAAGACTTGCTTAGAATTTTCCTGCTTTTGCGCTTTCCTACACTCGACTTGCTTTCCCTTTATATACATAGCCTGTAAATTTCCAAAACAATTTTGGACTTATATAATAATCATACTGTGTGCTATCTTCCTTTTTAAATGCCGTTCCAAAAGGGAACCTCCTTTTTCATAACCTTTGCTGCTATTTCAATAGGCACATTTTCGCTAGTAAATTCCGGGAATTCTAAGTATATCTTTTTATCATCCAAATATATCATGTCATTAAATAAATGTATAGTTTATATGCGAAGCACTACTTTTACTTCAACATTATTTCTCCAAAGTAAATCTTATTGTGCCGTATTTTATCATCCCCGGCACCTGGAGTTGCCCTACCTGCCCGCAAAAGCAGCTTGAACCAGACCGGACATTCCGTACCGATCCCGTCCCCTCTCATTTGGTGAGCGGCAGTCCCTACAATTCTCCAACAGGTTTTATCATCGCACGGTTCCTGCGACCGTCATGAGCCATCAGGCTCCTGCCGGAACACAGATCGTCATAACCGTAAGCTGTTAATTTGAAGTAATGATTTTTATCCTATTATATAAAATAGAGCGCTCCAATCACTGGAACGCTCTGTGAATATATTTTTACATCGACAAACAGTGTTAGACAAACGTTACACAAATAATATACAAATGTGTCACTTTTTTCTAATTTTCACCACTATCTGTCACTTCTTAAACACTTGATTTTACTGGATTCTTTAGAATTTCCCAGCCTTAGCCGCTTCCTCGATCGAAACCGCAACCGCAACCGTAGCGCCAACCATCGGGTTGTTACCCATACCGATCAGACCCATCATCTCAACGTGAGCCGGAACGGAGGAGGAAC
>CAUEKH010000251.1 GCA_959018155.1 uncultured Hungatella sp. | reverse complement strand
TTTTTCGCGTACGTTGTGATATATAAGTAGTCCATCTGAACAATATCCGGCATAGATCCGGAAGCAGCCTGGGTAGCCAGCTTGTCGAAGTAGCCATCCCAACCGGAAGGCATCGCTTCAAACTTTACATTCGGATGAGCCTCAGTGTACACATCTAACAACTTTTGCGTGTAATCGTGACGTCCCTGACCACCCCACCATGTAATCCTGAGCGTCACCGGTTCGCCCGCTGCCTCTGTGCCGTCAGTACTTTCTGCCGCAGCCTTCGTCACCTCCGCCTGTGCCATCCCTGCCTCAGAGTTCTTATCCACTCCCACTGTCTTATTTGTACCAGAACCGCATCCAGCCATGGACAATACCATTGCTCCGGTCATACCAAGTGCAATCAGTTTCTTAAATGTTTTTTTCATCTCTTACCGCTCCTCTTCTATATTTGTTTTCTTAACTGCTATGACTCCATTATATAGAGTTTCTTACAAAAACAAAATGGAGTCAGCAGACATGGTTATAGTAAAAATCCGACTTTTTAATATACGGCCCCCTGAAACAAAAAAAGCTGTGAACAACCGGTATCTTTACCGTCCATTCACAGCCATTTTTTTCATTCTTCATTTATTGCTCAAATACTGTTCAATATCGGAAATAGCCTGTTCCTCGTCAGCACCATCTGCAGAAATTGTAACGCTTTCACCTGGAAGCAGCCCCAGGGTCATCATACCCATGATGCTCTTCGCATTCACTTTTTTGGAATCAATCTCCACATAAATGTTGCTGTCATACTGGCTCGCTACCTGTACCAGCATAGCTACCGGCCTGGCTTCCAGCCCCGATGCAAGTTCGACGACGACTGTTTTCTTTACCATAATTATCCTCCTCATTTCTGTGAACGGACCTACTCCATTCTGCTGCCTGCATTCTTCTCACGCAGCTGCTCCGCGATTTCACAGAGCTTTCTGAGCCGATGGTTGACCCCTGATTTCCCGACTGCCGGGTTTAAGGATTCTCCAAGCTCTTTTAACGTTGCTTCCGGTCTCTCCAGCCTCTCCATGGCTATCTCACATAAGTTAGCCGGCAGGTTATCGAGTCCGATTGTATCTCTGATATATTCTATATCTTCTATCTGCTTCACAGCAGCTGATACCGTTTTATTGATGTTGGCTGTCTCACAGTTGACCTGACGGTTCACGCTGTTGCGCATGTCCTTCAGTATCCTGATATTTTCCAGCTCCATCAGTGCCACAGGGGCCTCCATCACATTTAATATGTCCACAATCTGACTGCCCTCTTTTATATAGACGATGAAGTACCGCTTCCGCTTTACAATCTTCGCCTCTAGGTTAAAGGCTGCGATGATTCCCTGAAGCTGTTCTGCCTTCTCCATAGTTGCACAAACGATTTCAAAATGATAGAATTTCTCCGGGTCGCTTAAGGACCCCGATGCAAGAAACGCCCCGCGGATGAATGCGCGCTTGCAGCAGGACTGCATTATGACCACATTCTGAACCACATTTAAATTCTCCCCCACTTCCCACTGATCATTGATAAGCTTCGTGGCCTGGAGTACCCGGATGGCATCCTCGTGCTCCCGGATCGTAACCGTATACGTACGGCTTTTATTTAAATAGGCATTTCTCCGTATAGAGACATCAGTACCTATATTAAATGTTTTTTTCAATAATGTAAAGTACTTTCTTGCAACTGCTACATTTTCTGTATGGATTTTAATGGTATACCGATCCTCTTCAGAAATAATTATCTTGCCGCACAGGCTGATAATCGCCGCAATTTCCGCAATCTGACAATGCCTCGCAGGGCTAAGCTGTCTCGAAAGTTCCTCCTTTACCCTGGAAGAAAACGACATATCTACTCATTCCTTTTTCGTTTATTATCCTTATCAATATCGCGGTGCTCCATCTTGATTCCAAACTCCGCATGAACCTTCAGCCTGTCATAGATCGCTCTGGCTATGGTGACAGAACGGTGTTTTCCGCCTGTACAGCCGATTCCGATGACAAGCTGGTTCTTACCCTCCAGCACATAGTTGGGAATCAGAAACTCCAGCATATCCGATAGCTTTTCCAGAAAAATATCGGCGGTTCCGTTCTGTTTCACGTAATCGCGTATCTCCTGGTCCTCCCCGGTCAATGGCCGCAGTTCCTCCACATAATAAGGGTTCGGAAGGAACCGGACGTCGAACACCAGATCCGCATCCGACGGAATCCCGTATTTAAAACCGAAGGACAGGATTGTTATGTATAAATTATTATATGTTTCATTGGCCAGAAATATTTTTTCCAGTTCCCTTTTTAATTCTTTGGTCAGCAGCTTGCTGGTGTCAATGATATAGTCGGCCTCTTCTTTTAAAAATGCCAGTTTCTGCCGCTCCTTCACGATTCCGCCATCAATCCTGCCGCTGCCGGCCAGGGGATGGGCGCGGCGCGTCTCCTTAAAGCGCTTAATCAGCGTCTCATCGGAGGCATCGAGAAACAGAATTTCATACGGCATACGGTTTCTCGCCCAGACCTCTAAACTCCTGTTTAAGGCGGATAAATCTTCCCCGCTCCTGATATCAATACCGAGAGCCGCATTTTTTATCCCTTCCGGGTTGCCAATGACCAGCTCCGCGAACTTATCCACCAGAGGAATCGGCAGATTATCCACACAGTAAAAGCCCATGTCCTCCAGCATCTTTAAGGCGCTCGTCTTTCCGGCGCCCGACATGCCCGTCACAATTACAAGTCTCACTTCGCGTCTCCTTTATGCCAAAACGTTCCAACCTTCTTCACTTCCATCTCCAGTTCCACGCCGAAACGTTCGGCAACCGTCTTCTTCACATCGTCACAGAGTATCACGATATCTTCCGCTGTCGCCTTATCCTTATTAATCACAAATCCGCAGTGCTTCTCCGAGACCTCCGCGCCTCCGACCCGATAACCGCGAAGTCCCGCATCTTCAATCAGCTTCCCGGCAAAATATCCGGCCGGCCGTTTAAAGGTACTTCCCGCGCTGGGGTACTCGAGGGGCTGTCTGCTCTTTCTCTTAGCCGCCAGCTCCTCCATATATGCCTTTATGGCGGCCGGGTCCCCTTCCTTTAAGCGGAAACCGGCCTCCAGCACAATATATCTCTTCTCCAAAATACAGCTGGTCCGATAGCCCGGCGCCAGTTCTTCTACGGAGAGCCGCCTGATCTCGCCATCCTCTGTCATCACGATCACGTATTCCAGCACGTCCTTCATCTCAGAACCGTAAGCGCCCGCGTTCATCACCACGGCGCCGCCAAGGGAACCGGGAATCCCGGCTGCAAACTCCAGGCCGGTTAAGGACTGCTCCAGGGCAGCCCTCGCCACACGGGCCAGGGAGGTTCCCGCCCCGGCCCGGACCGTCCCGAATCCGGCTTCATGACTGGCCTCACAGAATGAAAAGCCGCCGGTCATGGATATCACTACCCCGTCATAGCCGCCGTCGCCGACCAGAAGATTGCTCCCGTTGCCGAGTATGAAATACTCCACCTCATTTTGCCGGCAGAGGCGGATTATATCCGCCAGTTCCTCTCTGCTGCCCGGGCTTACGAAATACGCGGCCGGACCGCCGACCCGGAATGTGGTATGCTTTCTCATCTCTTCTTCTGTTTTCACATGGCTGGCTTCTGACACAGCAAGCAGCTTCTCATAAAATCCTGTCATATCACACCTCAATCATCCTGTTTTCTTGTTAAATTTGCCTGGACACGGTTGTAGAGCTCCTTTGCCGCATTGTAGCCCATCTTCTTCTGTCTGTAGTTGACAGCAGCGGATTCCACGATGATTGCAAGATTACGTCCCGGACGGACCGGTATGGAATGGCATACCACCCGGTTTCCCAGGAAATCCGTATACTGGTCTTCCAGCCCCAGTCTGTCGTACTCTTTATCTTTATCCCAGTCCTCCAGCTTAATCACCATGTCTATCGCCTGGGTATCTTTCACACTCTCTACACCGAATAAGGTCTTGACATCAATGATTCCGATGCCGCGAAGTTCGATAAAATGACGCGTAATCTCCGGCGCACTTCCGATTAAGGTATCGTCACTGACCTTACGGATCTCCACCACGTCATCGGTAACGAGACGGTGGCCTCTCTTGATCAGTTCCAGAGCCGCCTCACTCTTACCGATCCCGCTCTCGCCCATAATCAGCACGCCCTCGCCGAATACGTCCACCAGCACGCCGTGGATGCTGATGCAGGGGGCCAGCTTCACCTTGAGCCAGCGGATCACCTCTGCCATCAAATCTGAGGTGGTTTTTTCCGATACGAGGCAGGGAACTCCATAGTGGTTACAGAGCGCCGTCATATCCTCATCCGGATCCTGATTTCTGGAATAGACCAGACACGGAATCTGAGATGACAGCAGCTTGTCGTACATCTCTACCTTTCTTTCCGGGTTCATCTGACGGATATATTCCTGCTCCACGTAACCAATAATCTGAACCCTTTCATTATCAAAATGATCGTAAAAACCGGTCAGCTGCAGAGCCGGACGGTTTACATCCGGATGGCTGAGTACGATTTTATCCGTATCAATTTCCGGGGTCATGTTTCGGAGGTTCATTTTTTCAATTAATTCTGTAATTGCAACTCCATACATGGTCTGTTACTCCTTTTTTGTCTGTTTTTTTCATACTAACACAGATTTTGGGTTTTGAAAAGGTATGGGACGGAGATTCCGCGGTTTTTCGGCCTGACTGGCTGG
>CAUEKH010000250.1 GCA_959018155.1 uncultured Hungatella sp. | reverse complement strand
CGCAGATTTTCAATATGGAAGAGAAGGAAGTGGAGAGCACGGTAATCGGGGAACTGGTGATGGACAAGCTTAAGGAAGTCGACGAGGTTGCCTACGTCAGATTTGCTTCCGTATACCGGGAATTCAAGGATGTAAACACCTTTATGGAAGAACTCGGCAAATTATTAAAGAAGTAGGAAGATGTATGTTTAAAAGATTTTATCCGGACGAGGACGTGGCCTCTGCGTATGAGATTCCGTATGATACCCTTTACCAGAAGGGGATCAGAGGCGTGATTTTTGATATTGACAATACCCTGGTTCCCCATGACGCCCCGGCGGATGGGAGAGCCAGGGGTTTATTTGCCCATTTGAGGGAAATTGGCATGGATACGTGCCTGCTTTCCAATAATAAGGAACCGAGGGTGGCTGCATTTGCGGAAGCTGTGGGCGGATCCAGGTACATCTATAAGGGCGGGAAACCGGGACGCCGGGGCTATTTAAGGGCGATGGAGAAGATGGGCGTGGAGAAAGAAGAGACCATCTTTGTGGGCGATCAGCTTTTTACGGATGTTTACGGGGCAAAGAGAACCGGTATTCATTCGATTCTGGTAAAGCCAATCCATCCAAAGGAAGAGATTCAGATTGTTTTAAAACGACGCCTGGAGGCTGTTGTATTATATTTTTATCGCAGGGACAGGAAGAGGAGACAGTATGATAAGCGGAAAAAGTAAAGTATGCGGTGTCATGGCATACCCGGTGGAACATTCCATGTCGCCGCTGATGCACAATTTTTTTTCAGAGAAGACGGGAATCGATCTGGCCTACGTGCCGTTAAAGGTCCGGGAAGATATGGTAGAGCAGGCTGTGAAAGGGGCGTACGCCCTGAACTTTACGGGGATCAATGTCACCGTGCCTCACAAGCAGGCGGTTATGGAGTATCTGGTGGATATCGATGAGGATGCGCAGGCCATCGGCGCTGTCAACACTCTGGTGCGTGTGGAGGGCGGCTTTAAAGGGTATAATACGGACGCAGCAGGCCTTCTGCGCGTCATGACAGAGGCGGGGATTTCGATAAAAGGAAGATCGTGTATTCTGTTAGGCGCAGGCGGCGCGGCGAAGGCAGCCGCCCATGTGCTGGCAAAGGAGGGCGCTGAGACGATCTATGTGCTGAACCGAAGCACAGAACGGGCCGCGGTTTTGAGCGAAGCCATCAACAGCCGGTTTGGACGCAGTGTCATGGTCCCCATGGCTTTAGACGATTATAAGAACCTTCCGGCCGGAAGAAAGTATTTAGCCGTGCAGACCACGAGCGTGGGGATGTACCCGAAGGTGGGCCATGCCCCCATAGAGGATGAGGCGTTTTATCAGATGATTGAGATGGCGGTTGACATCGTCTATACGCCAATGGTGACGAAATTTATGGAGTACGTGAGGGCGGCCGGCGGTAAGGCCGTAGGCGGCCTCGATATGCTGATTTACCAGGGGATTACAGCGTATGAACTGTGGAACCCTGAGGCTGTTTTCACGGAGGAGATAATGGAAGAGGCCAGGAGGCTGATGGTGGCTGAACTGGAGGCGGGACGATAAAAAGCCGGGACAATGGCGTTGTGGAGGCAGACGATGAAAAATATCATACTGATTGGCTTTACGGGGGCCGGAAAAACCACGATTGGGGAGGCGCTTGCCGGACACCGGAACCTGCGCCTGATTGATACGGACCAGCTGATAGAGGAGACGGCCGGCATGACGATCTCCGATATTTTCGCCCTGAAAGGGGAGGCGGAATTTCGGAAGACGGAGACGGCTGTGCTGGAACGGCTGATTGAGACTGAGGATGGCGCTGGCCTCTCAGTTGGCGGAGGACTTCCTTTGAGGGAAGAGAACAGGCGGCTGCTTAAAAAGCTGGGCCTGGTGGTGTATCTGGAGGTTTCCCCGGAAACGGTGGTGAAACGTCTGGAAGGCGATACGACGAGACCTCTTTTACAGGGCGGAAATGTGAGAGAGAAGGTAGAGAAGCTTCTTTCAGAGCGGGGACCGGTTTACTGCGAGGCCAGTGATATTACGATAAATGTGGATGGCCGCAGTGTAGATGAGATTATAGAGGAACTGGAAGAAAGGACAGGTGAGGCATTGTGAAACTGCTTGTACTGAACGGGCCGAATTTAAATTTCCTTGGAATCAGGGAGAAAGGTGTCTATGGGACGGAGGATTACGGCTGTCTCGTCTGGATGCTGAAGGAGAAGGCGGAGAGAGAAGGCCATGAACTGGAGGTCTTTCAGAGCAACTATGAGGGCGGCCTGATTGACAAGATTCAGGAGGCTTATTATAACGGAACAGAGGGCATCATCATCAATCCGGGGGCATTTACCCACTACAGCTATGCGGTGCGCGACGCCCTTGCGTCTGTGGAGATTCCGAAGATTGAGGTACATATTTCCAACGTCCACAAGAGGGAGGAATTCCGCCATACTTCGGTGACTGCGCCGGTCTGTACCGGACAGGTTGTGGGCCTGGGACTTAAGGGATATTTGCTTGCCATGGACTATTTAACGGGCCGTGAATAGAGAAAATGTAAAAAAAGAGTTGAAAAAGGGAATATTATAGTATAGAATAAAAAAGATCAAGAGATTGTAAGGAGGAATATCATTTATGATATCAGCGGGTGATTTTAGAAACGGTATCACATTAGAGATTGAAGGTAATGTTTATCAGATTATGGAGTTCCAGCATGTAAAACCTGGCAAGGGCGCTGCATTTGTTAGAACAAAGATTAAAGATGTTGTAAATGGCGGTGTGGTAGAGCGTACATTCCGTCCGACAGAGAAGTTCCCGGCAGCGAGAATCGACAGAGTGGACATGCAGTATCTCTATGCGGATGGCGACTTATACAATTTCATGGATATGAATACGTATGAGCAGATCGCACTGAGCATGGATGTAATCGGCGACGCGTTAAAGTTTGTGAAGGAGAACGATACAGTTAAGGTTTGCTCCTACAATGGCAAGGTATTCTCTGTAGAGCCTCCTCTGTTCGTAGAACTGGAGATCACCGATACAGAACCGGGCTTCAAGGGCGATACAGCTCAGGGCGCTACCAAGCCGGCTACTGTTGAGACAGGCGCTGTTGTTTACGTTCCGCTGTTCGTAAACCAGGGTGACAAGATTAAGATCGACACAAGAACAGGCGAATATTTATCAAGAGTTTAATAGTGTGAGGAACCGGATGAGAGTCCGGTTCTTTTTTTGACCATAAAACAGTAATTATTACTAATATTATTGTTTGACAATTTTGCTCTGATGTGGTATACTGTCACTATCAAATCATTTAGACAGAACAAAAAAGGAGGATTCGATTATGCCAAGTTTTGCAAATCCATTTCAGGGTAATGTAGACCGTAAACTTTCCAATGCCGAGCTGCTGCAGGCGCTTCGGCTGGACATCGCCGGTGAGCTGGAAGCAATTTTTCTCTATGACGCGCACTATCTTGCCACAGATGATCCGGTGGCCAAAAGCGTCCTGGCGGATATCAGAGATGAAGAGAAAACTCATATGGGCGAACTGATTACACTGATGCGCTACTTAGACCCGAGGGAAGCTGAACTGTTTCTGGACGGGGAGGGCGAGGTGAACGAGATGCTGGAGCAGCTGGGAATCGGAAAGAAGGAAGAAGCGTCTTTGGCGCCTGCTAAAGGCCCCACGGTGGGGAGTCTTGTAGAGTAGATTAGCAGATGAACTGTGAAGTTTACATGGAGCGAATTTGAGAAAAGAAAGGAGTTTCTGTATGGATTATTTAGCAAGGGAAGGTTCCCCGCTTTCAGCCGGACTGTGGGAGAAGATTGACAGCACTGTGATCGAGAATGCGAAGAAGCATATGGTATGCCGCCGTTTCTTAAACCTTTACGGGCCATTGGGCGCGGGCGCCTATACGGTAAATGTGGATCGCGCGGAGAAAGAAGAAGCCTTCGGAGACGGAATTGGAAGAATTACAGGACGCAGGCTGGTGGAACTGCCTCAGCTTTACCAGGATTTCTCCCTGCTGTGGAGGGATATTGAGGAAGCTGAGAGAACGGGATATCCTCTCGACTTATCGGCAGCGGCTGCCGCGGCGCAGAGAAGCGCGAAGCAGGAGGACAATTTAATCCTTTTCGGCAATGAGTCCCTGGGAGCGGAAGGCCTGATGAATGCAGCCGGTGCCTTTAAGCTGAAAAAGGGAGACTGGAAGACCGGGGAAGACGCCTACAAAGACGTGGCACACGGGATCGCTTACTTATCCAGCAACAGTATGCTGGGGAGATACGCCATGGTTCTCAGTCCGGAGGTTTACCTGGATTTACAGCGTCTTCAGCCAAATGTAGGCTTGCTGGAACTGGATCGCATTGCGAAGCTGGTGGATGGCAGAGTTTATCCTGCCGGGCCGTTTGGCGCGGGAAAGGCGGTTCTGGTATGCGCGGAGCCGCAGTATATGGATCTGGCGATAGGTGC
The DNA here is from genome assembly GCA_959018155.1 of uncultured Hungatella sp. Lineage (GTDB taxonomy): Bacteria > Bacillota > Clostridia > Lachnospirales > Lachnospiraceae > Hungatella. The sequence continues at coordinate 277 of CAUEKH010000250.1, read as the reverse complement.
GGACTTAGCGGTTGGCTATCTGGAGCAGAAGGAGTTTAACCACTATTTCAGGATTATGGAGACTGCGGCGCTCAGAATCAAGGAGCCGAAGGCGATTGTAATTTTCGAATAAGAATATATTTTAAGTACGGGATGTCCGGGACTTTCAGAATCATGGAAAGTCCCGGATTTTTTTATCGGGCCAGGGTCTGTTTTCAACATCAGTTCAGGAAATGGGTTGAATCTGTACGAATATCCGAGTATAATGGGAGGTGAGACTGACGGAATTGCTGAAAAT
>CAUEKH010000249.1 GCA_959018155.1 uncultured Hungatella sp. | reverse complement strand
ATCGCGGGAAGCGAGGGTAGAATTGTAGTCTGTGAGACGATCGGCACGGTGCCGCCGATGCTTGGCGATGTGACGAATGCGGAATTTGCCGCAGCTATGGGCGCCGATATTCTCCTGCTCAATCTCTTTGATGTGGATAACCCTGTTATCAATGGTCTTCCGGAAGTTGCGAAGGAAGAGGTGGTGAAAAAGGTGAAGGAGCTGACCGGCCGTCCCGTAGGAATCAATTTAGAGCCGCTGGAACAGGGCAGAGAGAGCAGAGTGGAGACGGATCAACTGTGGGGAATTACTCCCGGCCGCCTCGGAACCCTGGAAAATGCCAGAAAAGCCGTTGCGATGGGAGTGGATTTTCTCGTTCTGACCGGGAATCCGGGTGTCGGTGTTACGAACCAGGCGATTATCAATACATTGAAGCTTTACCGACGGGAACTGGGCGATTCTGTGGTTTTGATTGCCGGGAAAATGCACGCGTCCGGAATTCTTTCCGAGACGGGAGAGAAAATTATTACGGAAGAAGATATAAAAGCGTTCCGGGAAGCCGGGGCTGATATTATCTTAATGCCGGCGCCGGGAACCGTTCCCGGGATCACCATGGAATATATCCGCGGCCTCGTGACATACGCCCATGAACAGGGAGCGCTGACCATGACTGCCATCGGTACCTCCCAGGAGGGCGCTGACCCTGCCACCATAAGGGAAATTGCCCTGATGTGCAAAATGACCGGCACCGACATGCACCATCTCGGCGACGCCGGGTACGGCGGTATGGCTCTGCCGGAAAATATCCTGGAATACGGAAAAACCATCCGTGGAGTGCGCCACACGTACCACAGGATGGCGGCTTCCATCCGCAGATAAATGATGGTCAGATAAATGACGGCCACACAGTATAAATCAGGTACAAATCTCACGAAATCTCCCGACACATGGTATAGCCAGAACGGACTTTCTGTGCTATAATAATACGGAATTTCTACTATAAGGAGAGAAAGAGTATGGGAAGAGAGAAATTTTCATCCCGGCTGGGATTTATCCTGATTTCAGCGGGATGCGCAATCGGTCTCGGAAATGTATGGAGATTTCCTTACATTGTAGGCCAGTACGGGGGCGCGGCATTCGTTCTGATTTACGCGGTGTTCCTTGTTATTCTGGGTCTGCCGATTGTGGTAATGGAGTTTGCGGTGGGACGCGCAAGCCAGCGAAGCGTGGCACTGTCCTATGATGTCCTGGAACCAAAGGGGACAAAGTGGCATTATGCCAAGTATTTAGGTATGGCGGGCAATTACATCCTGATGATGTTCTACACGACGGTTGCCGGCTGGATGGTTCTCTATTTCTTCAAGATGGCGAAAGGTGATTTCGTCGGACTGGATGCCGCGGGAGTAGGCGATGAGTTTGGCGCCATGCTTTCGAACCCCGCACTTATGACGGTATTTATGATCATCGTGGTGGTGGGCTGTTTTGCGGTCTGCGGCAAGGGCCTTCAGGGCGGTGTGGAAAAGATTACGAAGATTATGATGGTCTGCCTTCTTTTCCTCATGGTGATTCTGGCGATTCATTCCGTAACGATGGAAAACAGCGGCCCGGGTCTGGAGTTCTATTTAAAGCCTGATTTCGGAAAGATTAAGGAGGCTGGTTTAGGGGAGGTCATCTTCGCGGCCATGGGGCAGGCGTTCTTTACGCTGAGCCTGGGAATCGGCGCTCTGGCTATTTTCGGAAGCTATATCGGCAAGGAAAACAGGCTGATGGGAGAGGCGGTATCGGTTACAGTTCTCGATACCTTTGTGGCATTTATGGCCGGCCTGATTATTTTCCCGGCATGTTTTGCGTTCAACATCGAGCCAGGACAGGGACCGAAGCTGATTTTCGTGACCCTTCCTAACGTATTTAACAATATGGCCGGCGGAAGAATTGTGGGTACCTTATTCTTCCTGTTTATGTCATTTGCAGCAATTTCCACGGTTATTGCAGTATTCCAGAATATTGTATCATTTGCCACAGATTTGACAGGGTGTACCGTTAAGAAGGCAGTTATGGTGAATGCGGTTGTAATCATTCTCCTCTCTCTGCCGTGTGTGCTGGGATTCAATTTATGGAGTGGCTTTATGCCGTTTGGCGAGGGAAGCAACGTTCTCGATCTGGAGGATTTCATTATCAGCAACAATTTACTTCCTCTTGGAAGCCTGATTTACTTAACCTTCTGTACCACCAGATACGGCTGGGGCTTTGAGAACTTTATGAAAGAAGCCAATGAAGGAAAGGGATTGAAATTCCCGAGATGGGTGAGAGGGTATGTGACCTTTGTCCTGCCGCTTATCGTTCTCTATATCTTTATTCAGGGATATATTGCAAAATTCTGAGTTTGATATCTGACCATGAAAAAACCGTCAGGGTTAAGAGGAAAAATTCTCTTAAGACCTGACGGTTTTCTGTTGAAGACGGTGACCTGTGCGCGAAGCGTGCAGGTTATCGTTTTCAAAGGAAAGTGTGTGTGTCCTGGCCGATATCCAGAAGATCCCGAATCACTTCCCCGGCAATCAGCAGTCCGGCCACAGGAGGCACAAAGGAAACGCTTCCCGGTGTGGCCCGTTTTGAGGAAACCTCCTCGGAATCCGCCAGCGGTTTTCTCGGTTCCTCCCGGGAGTATAAAACCTTTAAAGACGTAATTCCCCGCTTCTTCAGTTCACGCCGCATGACCCGGCATAGGGGACAGACAGAGGTTTTCGAGATATCCGTGATCTCAAACAGTTCCGCGTGAAGCTTATTGCCGGTTCCCATGGAGGCGATCAGTGGAATCCGGTGAGCCGCCGCGTATTCGGCAAGTGACAGCTTGGCGGCGACGGTATCAATGGCATCCACCATATAATCGACGGTTCCGGGAATTTCAGCCATCAGGGCCTCTGTATTTTCAGGGAGAACGAAGGATTCAAAAGTCAGAACCTCCGCTTTCGGGTTAATATCGCGGATCCGCGCCTTCATTACTCCGGTTTTAAACTGGCCCACTGTGCTGTGGAAGGCGATGCTCTGGCGGTTAATGTTGGTGAGAGAGACGGTATCATTGTCAATCAGAACGAGACGCCCAATCCCGCTCCTGGCAAGAGCGTCGATACAGTGGGACCCAACGCCGCCCACTCCGAATACAACGACAGTGGACGCGGCCAGCTTCTCCATCGCCTCGCTTCCCAACAGCAGTTCACTTCTGGAAAATTCATGTATCATCCCGTTCTTCCTCCAGCCTTTTTTGTTCCTCGACCAAGTCAGCCAGAGTAATATGGTCCACGACCTCGCTGATAGCGTCGTTCAGTTTTTCCCATACCTTCAAAGTGGCACAGCAGCCGGAACGCCTGCAGTGATTCCGCTCATCCTCCAGACATGCCACCGGCGCCAGACTCCCTTCCGTAAGGCGTAAAATCATCCCGACCGTGTATTCTTCTGGATCTTTCGTCAGATAATATCCGCCCTGAGCTCCCCGGATACTTTTCACGTAACCGGCTCTGCTTAAAATGGTTACAATCTGCTCCAGATATTTATCTGAAATTTCCTGACGTTCCGCAACCTGGTTAATCTTTGTGCACTCGTCAGGATGAAGCGCGAATTCCAGCATCATCCGAAGGGCATACCGTCCCTTGGTAGAAATTTTCATGACAGCAGAATCTCCTTCCTGTATTCTTATCTGTTTAGTAGGATATAAAATATATTCTACACGAAGCAGGGAAAAAAGTAAACTGTTAGTTTAATGAAAAATCTTTTCGTTTATGGTAAAGTAAGTAACAGAAAAAGGCGCTCACAGCAATTCAAAAACAAATTCTGATGAGAAGAAAAGAAGCCTAAACAGGCGAAGCGTCTTGGAACGATTGTGACCGGAAAAGGAGGGAAAACCATGCAGCGTGCGGTTCGTTTTTTTGGAAAAAATGACAGCTTCTACTCCCTGGAAGAAAAAGTGACAGGGGGCAGAAAGAAGCCGGAAAAGCCGTTCTGCGCGGCCCCTCCCGCCCGGCGCAACATGAAAAAAACAGAAAACGGGGCGATCGGATACAGGACCTCCGGTTCCGCCCTTGTCGATATTAATTTTTCCGTCGCCTCCATGCGGGATATGGCTCCCGCAGAGATTACAGAGCGATTTGCCCGGGCCTTTAAGGAAAACAGGATTCTGGCCGTAAAGTGGCTGTTTTATTTGCGCGACAGAAAGGAAGGCCTGGGAGAGCGGCGGAGTTTTCGCATCTGTTTTAAGTACCTCCTGGAAAACCACAGAGATTACGCGGCTGTGCTGATGCCGCTCATTGAAGAATACGGCCGTTTCGACGACCTTCTCCTTTATCTCGATTCTGAACTCTCAGAGAAGGTCTGCAGCTATTTTAAATGCAGGCTGGATGAGGATCTCTCAGCCATGGCCGCCGGAAAGTCCGTCTCTCTTCTGGCAAAATGGCTTCCCAGCCCGACCGCCTCCTCCCCGGAAACGAGGAAAAAGGCGAAAAAGACCGCCAGAGGCCTTGGCCTCAGTATCAGCGCATACCGGAAACTCTTATCCACCCTGCGGGAGTATTTGCACGTGACGGAGAGGCTGATGAGCGATGGAAAATGGGGGGAGATCCGGTATGAACACGTTCCGGCAAAAGCCAATCTGCGGTACGACAGGGCATTTTACCGCCACGATGAGATCCGCCGAGAACAGTACCTGACAGAGCTTGCAAAAAATACTGCCGATATCCATACCGCTCATCTGATGCCGTATGAGATTGCCCACCGCTATA
>CAUEKH010000248.1 GCA_959018155.1 uncultured Hungatella sp. | reverse complement strand
GCGGATCATGTGCTGCGGCGACAATTACTACGGCTGCTGGCCCAATCTCTATGCAATCCGCGGGGGGCAGTACCGCGATATCGCCGCCTGGATCCGCAGTCTCGAGCAGATTCTCACCTACCCGGCAGAGTTCCTGCTGCCAGGCCATATGCTTCCCATCTCAGGCCACGACCGCATAAAGGAAGTTCTCGGCAATTACAGAGATGCGATCCGCTATATTTTTGACGGGACACTGTCCTGCATCAGGGAAGGGCTTACTCAGGATGAGACGGCTGCCAGAGTCGTCCTGCCGGAACCGCTTCGCAGCCTGCCTTATTTACAGGAATACTATGGAACCGTACAGTGGTCCGTCCGCGCCATTTATCAGGGGTACGTCGGCTGGTTTGACGGCAATCCCACCAGCTTAAACCGCACGGCCCCGGGCCCTCACTCCAGCCAGATAATCACCCTGGCCGGCGGCGCCGACGCCGTCGCTGAGGCGGTAAAACAGGCATTAAAAGAGGAAAACTGGCAGTGGGCGGCAGAGTTATGTGACTGTCTTCTCACCGCGGACCTTCCTGTTTCCCGGGAACTCCTTGCATTTGCGAAACAGCGAAAGGCAGAGAGTCTGCTGGGCCTTGCCAAAATGGAGACAAGCGCCAATGGACGCCACTACTATCTGACTTGTGCCAGGGAACTGATGGCAGAGGCAGAAGATAACCGGAATTCCTGATTCAAAAAGAGGCTTATCCCGCCGATAATCACACCGGCGGGATAAGCCTCTCTTTATATTTTGTCTTCTCTTACATCAGGCTCTTATATAAAGCGATGATGTCTTCCAGACTTGCATCTTTCGGGTTGCCAGGTGCACACGCATCGGCTACTGCGGATTCAGCAAGGAACTGAACATCCTCTTCTTTTACGATTGCCTTTAAGTCAGCAGGAATTCCAACGTCAGCAGACAGCTTCTTTACAGCTTCTACTGCAGCCTTGCGGTACTCTGCCTCTGTCATGTTCTCGGTTCCCTCTACGCCCATAGCCTTAGCGATAGCGCGGAACTTGTCGCCTGTAGCGTCAGCGTTGTATTCCATGATGGTTGGAAGCAGAATTGCATTGGCAACGCCGTGTGGTGTGTCGTAAACTGCGCCCAGAGCGTGAGCCATGGAGTGAACGATACCAAGACCACAGTTGGAGAAGCCCATACCTGTTAAGTACTGGCCTAATGCCATGCCCTCACGGCCTTCCGGCTTGTTGGCTACGGCATCTCTTAAGCTGGCAGAAATCAGTTCAATTGCCTTTAAGTTGAACATATCGGTGATCTCGTTTGCGCCCTTTGTTGTATAACCCTCGATTGCATGGGTTAAAGCGTCCATACCGGTAGAAGCGGTTAAGCCCTTCGGCATACTGGACATCATCTCCGGATCAACGAAAGCAACTACCGGGATATCATGGGTATCTACGCAGACGAATTTACGCTTCTTCTCCACATCGGTAATTACGTAGTTGATTGTAACTTCAGCTGCGGTACCTGCTGTTGTAGGAACTGCGAAAATCGGAACACACGGATTCTTAGTCGGGGCAACACCCTCCAAGCTTCTGACATCAGCGAACTCCGGATTGGTGATGATAATGCCGACAGCCTTGGAAGTATCCATAGAAGAACCGCCGCCGATTGCGATGATGTAGTCAGCGCCGGATTTCTTGAATGCCTCAACACCGGTCTGTACATTCTCAATCGTTGGGTTTGGCTTGATGTTGGAGTAAATCTCATACTCCATGCCGTTCCCTTCCAGAATCTTTGTTACCTTTGCAGTAACACCAAATTTTACTAAATCAGGGTCAGAAGCAACGAATGCCTTCTTGAAACCTCTTTTATTTACTTCGCCTGGAATTTCGTTAATAGCGCCAGCGCCATGATAGGATGTTTCGTTCAGTACGATTCTGTTTACCATGTTAATCTCTCCTTTTTATCTGCTATGAAAGCACTTTCTTTATGTTATTATTTTAACAACTCGGATTAAAAAAATAAAGTTACAATCGTGTCCATTTGTAACATATGTTACAAACAATCGAAAATGTAACTTTATTTTTATAGAAATCCACTTATTTTTATCTCTTTTTTTTATACCAGTTTCTTATACCAGGCCCGCCTCTTTGAAGACCTCGGAAAGTTTCGGGGGCATGGCTTCCACAAGACTTACCGCCATCTCCTCCGGTGTCTGTTTCATCCCTCCTAAGACCCATTTAACCGTCATGTAGACAGAACCGCGGCAATACATCTCCAGTAAAAACTGGATCTCCTCCGCCAGCGGCTTGTGAGTCTTTCTCGTGATCAGTTCGGTGTAGAATCCCATAATCAGTTCGTAATCGTGCTCTTTCAGGGAATTATAATCGTCAGAACGAAACGCCTCCGTAAAAAAGACCTTCTCTTTCCTGATAAACTCAAATTTCTCAGTCAGGCTCTGGCACACCGTCTTGTCGACGCCAATCTGCGCAAAAGACTGCAGCACCAGCTTATCAAAATACCAGTTGATCAAATCATACTTATCCTTAAAATTGCGGTAAAAGGTCTGCCGCGTCATGCCGCAGCCATCCACAATGTTCTGGACCGTGATCTTGTCAACAGGCGTCGTCTTCATACACTGCCTGATGGAATCGGCCAGCCGGTATTTTGTTTTTTCGCTTCTGTTTGTATTCTCTGACATGGTCTGCTCCCGTACTCTGGTTTTTCTCTGGTTTTCTCTGTGATTCTTTCTCTATCCTACCACAGAATCCCAATATTTTCAAACAGGAATCACCGCGATCATGCAGGCTGTCACTTCTGGAATTTCGGATTCTTCCTCTGCAGCCATTTTGACAGTTCCACAAACGGAATGATGCAGACTGCCAAAAGCAGCGCCACCGCGTACTCTGTCAGTGAAATGTGCTCGAACCCGAAGGCATCCGACAGAAACGGCACATAGATAACAAGCGTCGCACACAGCAGGGAAGCTGCCATGGAAAGCCACAGCCATTTATTCTGGCACCTGATGGCAAATACCGACTTGTGCAGGCTCCGCATATTAAAGGAATGGAAGATTTCCGTCATGGACAGCGTCAAGAATGCCATCGTCATGCCGTCCGGGCTGTTGGTAATCTCCCACACACCGGCTTCCATATAATGACCGATGAAATAGGAGGCCAGCGTGATGACCGCCACGGCGATTCCCTGTACCGCCACATTGAATCCCACTCCGCCCGCGAAAATCCCGTCTTTCGGGTCGCGGGGCGGGCGGCTCATGATATCGCGCTCCGGCTCCTCCATGCCAAGGGCAAGGGCCGGGAAACAGTCGGTGATCAGGTTGATCCACAGTAAGTGCACCGGTTTTAAGATAGTAAAACCAAGCAGCGTGGCGGCAAAAATAGACAGCACCTCCGATAAGTTGGAGGCTAAGAGGAACTGGATGGATTTTCTGATATTGTCGTAAATCCGCCGCCCCTCTCCAACCGCGGAGACGATCGTGGCAAAATTATCATCGGCCAGGACCATATCCGCCACATTCTTCGTCACATCCGTACCTGTGATTCCCATACCGACGCCGATATCGGCATTTTTGATGGACGGCGCGTCGTTGACCCCGTCGCCGGTCATGGCGGTGATACGGCCCTTCTTCTTCCAGCCATTTACAATCCGCACCTTATGCTCCGGCTGTACTCTCGCGTAGACCGAGTATCTTTCGATCTCCTTATCAAAGTCTTCCTCTGAAATCTCATCCAGTTCCGCCCCCGTGATGGCCTGCGAGCCATCCGTGATGATTCCGAGCTGCATGGCGATGGCAACCGCCGTATCCTTGTGGTCACCCGTGATCATGATCGGGCGGATTCCGGCCATCCGGCACTCATCAATCGCCGGTTTGACCTCCGGGCGCACCGGATCGATCATGCCGGTCAGACCGACGAAGCAGAGGTTCCGTTCCAGCGTTTCCGCATCGTAATTTTCCGGTTCCGCTTCATAGCTTCTGCTGGCTGCCGCCAGGACACGGAGAGCGCGGTCTGCCAGGGATTTATTCGCTTTTAATATCTCGTCCCTGTCATCCTTCGTCAGAGGAACTGCGGTGCCGTTCACCAGCCTGTGGGTGCAGCGCTTTAAGACCTCGTCGGGCGCGCCTTTTGTGTACTGGATCACAGTGGCGTCGGTCCGCCTGTGGACGGTCGACATCATTTTTCTCATGGAATCGAAGGGCGCCTCACCGATTCTCGGACACGCCTCTGCCAGGCTGTTCTTATCAAGGCCAAGGGACCAGGCGTAGGCGACCAGGGCAGCCTCCGTGGGCTCGCCCTCTGCCTCCTTCTTCTCATTTAAAATCGCATCGCAGCAGAGCGCCATGGCGGTGGCAAGCTGTATCTCGTCCGCGCCGCTGTGCTCTACAACGGTCATCCGGTTCTGGGTCAGCGTTCCCGTCTTATCAGAACAGATAATCTGGGTACAGCCCAGTGTCTCCACAGCCGTCAGCTTCCGGACGATCGCATTTTTCTTAGACATGTTGGTGACGCCGATAGAAAGGACGATAGTCACCACAGCGGCTAATCCCTCCGGAATGGCGGCCACAGCCAGGCTGACGGCCACCATGAAGGTATCAAGAACCACTTCCCCGGAAACAGCCGGGTAAGCGCGGAATAAGCTGACTGCGAAGATAATGGCGCAGATACCAAGCACCAGCACACTCAGCACCTTGCTTAACTGGGAAAGTTTCATCTGAAGCGGAGTCTGATGATCCTTCGCCTGCGTTAAGGCGTCGGCAATCTTACC
>CAUEKH010000247.1 GCA_959018155.1 uncultured Hungatella sp. | reverse complement strand
TGTGGCTCATGACAGAATCAATATCAGACGCGGGGATCAGATTGTGAATTTGCTTGTTTTTCTGATGTTGCTGAGTCACTGCTTCAATCCATTTTCCTGGATCAGCTTACTGCTGATGTGCAAGGATATGGAAATGGCCTGCGACGAGCGGGTGGTGAAGGAACTGTGCGAAGGCGGAAAAAAGTTGTATTCAGCCGTACTCTTATCCGCGGCAGAGCGAAGAAGCGGACTCAACCTTCCCCTGGCCTTTGGGGAGAACCATACGAAATCGAGAATTAAGAATATACTGAACTATAAAAAGCCTGCCTTCTGGATTGGCGCTCTTGCTGCCGCAGTTCTTGCCGTCATTGCCATCGGTCTGATAACCAGTCCGCAGAAACCGGCGGGGGTGAATGCAATCTCGATTATTGGCGGTTCAGACGGTCCGACCAGCATTTTTGTGGCAGCCAGGAAGAGCGGCGAGGAAGAGGACGGAGAGAAGGAGAAAGAAACTGGCGAGAAGGAGAAAGAAGCTGGCGACGGCCCACTGTCAAGTTTCGAACCGGTGGTGATGCCGGAGATGTCCTGGCTTGCCGCCCAGGAAATTAAGAGGAGCGTACCGGAGCAGGAGGGAGAAGATACCTATATTATGCTGGATTTTGCTTCGGAAGACCAGGTGATTTTCCATGGGGCTTTCGGCCTGTTTGAATTTAAACTGGAAGATGGAACGTGGGAGCCGAAGACCTACTTATCCGCCAGTGACACAGAGGAAATTCATGCGGCCCTGAAAATGATTCACAATTATTCCGGAGCGCAGGTGGAAAAGGTTCAAAAGAGCGATTCCTTTCAGACGGACGATCAGACGTCGGGAAGTTCAGTGGTGGATTACTATGCGGAAATCCTGCCGGATGGGAAAGTGGCTGTTTTGGGAGGATTCGGAGACGGGACGGAGAACGGCAGGCTGATCGATGTCTTTTACAGCTATTACGACCCGGAGGAACTGGCGCTGAACCAGGTTTATCTGTTTATCGGGGATCGCAGGATGAAGAAGAATCCGAAGGGGGAGATAAGGGAACAGAGGTATTTATTCAGCAGTGACGGCGCAGATTATTTTCTGCGGACGCCGGAGACGCCTCTTGATTTTGAGATGGAGGAACAGGATGGTAAAAAGGTGTGGAAACTTCCGCCGATAGACCGCATGGAACTGGTGAGGCATAAAGCGGGGCAGACCACGGTTCTTGACGCGATGGTGTCTATGATGTCACCGGAGTCGCGGCAGTTTATTCTGGCAGAAGAACGGCTGATTTACCGGGGAGCGGCAGAAGAGGATCCCGTAAGCTTTCAGGCGCCGGCTCTGATCAGCCTGAAGTTAGACGGGACAGACCGCCGCGTCATGGAGGGCGGCGACCATGTATACCGTGGCCTTTCCTACGATGCGCCGTATCTCTACTATGAGGGCCGGAGCGATGCCGGTGAATTTCCGCGCTCTGTTTACCGCATGAAACCGGATTTTGAGGAACAGACAAAAATCGGCGAAATTGACGGAAGCTTCATTGGCGTTTCAAACGGAACGTTCTACATTCTGGACAGGGAAAAACCTGCAATCACAGTGGCACGGGAGGACCGTCTGGGAGAAAAGTGGTATTATGACAAATGCGGATACGACGCAATCCACTACCAGAGCATCTATTCCTCGGCCTCAGACGGGAAAACGGAAATGAAACTGGCTAATCTGGAAAATGGGGAATACGTCGACTATCAGGTGAATCTGGTATCAGATGAGTGGTGGGCCGATCGTCTGAAAAGTAAAAAGTAAAACAACAAAAAATGAGGGCATTGCAAAATCTGATGATACCTGACCAGATTCCAATTTTGCAACGCCCTCATTTCGTTATGCTGTTTTGCATCGTACTGCCTTAAAACTATCCCTGCGTCCGCCTAAGACAAATAATTCTTCATACTTTTCAGCGCATTTTTCTCCAGCCGGCTGACCTGGGCCTGGCTGATGTGGATTTCCTCCGCCACCTCGGTCTGGGTCTTGCCCTCGAAGAAGCGCATGTCAATGATGTGGCGTTCCCGTTCCGGGAGCCGTTTCATGGCTTCATTTAAGGAAATGTCTTCCACCCAGTTCTCCTCTAAATTCTTCTTGTCACTGATCTGATCCATGACAAACAGCGGATCGCCGCCGTCGGAGTAGACCGGTTCATAGAGGCTGACCGGGCTCTGGATGGCGTCCAGGGCATAGGTGATATCCTCCTTGCTGACTCCGATTTCATTGGCAATTTCCATGATAGTCGGTTCTTTTAAATTGCGTTTCATGAGATTTTCTTTCGCGTAGATGGCTTTATAGGCGGTGTCGCGCAGGGAGCGGCTGACACGGATGGAATTGTTGTCCCGGAGATAGCGGCGGACCTCGCCGAGAATCATGGGAACGGCATATGTTGAGAAACGGACATTCTGGGTGATGTCGAAATTATCAATGGCCTTGATTAGACCGATACAGCCAATCTGGAACAGATCATCCACATTTTCGTTGCTGCCTGAAAACCGCTGGATGACACTGAGAACAAGTCTTAAGTTACCTTTGATATATTCTTCCCGGGCTTCTAAATCTCCCTCCAGGATTCTTTTAAATAAAGCTTCTTTTTCTTCGTTGCTTAAAAGGGGCAGCTTTGAAGTGTTAACGCCGCAGATCTCTACTTTGTATACAGGCATGTCTTTCCCTCCGCATCATTCAAATTTACTCATAAAGGAATGATGTACTTATTCGGAGGCTTTTATACGATGCCTGATTTAAAAATTATTTCCATTTTTTGGGGAGACGTCTGCCTGGCTTTGGAGATGGGACGGCGCAGGGAAAATGATTTTATGTGTCAGCCGGTTATTCTTTCTGACACAAAAAGGGACGCGGCCAGCGGACACGAAAGCGTGGTGTCTTCTGGCCGCGTCCCTTTGACAGAGTTACAGAGGACTGTTCTTTTCGTAGAGAATCAGCAGTCCCTTTAACAGTAACGCGTCGTCGTAATTGATTTTATGTCTGCATAATGGAAGCACGGCCGGAGCCAGTCCGCCAGTGGCCACGAGGCTGGCGGAACAGCCCATCTCTTCTTCCATGCGGTCGATGATGCCGTCGATCATGGCGGCGTTGCCGTAGAGGATTCCGCTCTTCATACAGTCGATGGTATTTTTCCCGATTACTTTTGACGGCCGGTTTAAGCCGATATAGGGAAGCTGGGCGGCGCGGCTGCTCAAGGAGTCCAAGGACACCCGAAGTCCCGGGAAAATGATGCCGCCGGTGTAGTTGCCGGCCCGGTCTATGACGGACATGGTGGTGGCGGTTCCCATGTCGATGACGATGATGGGCGCCGGGTAATCCTTCAGGGCTGCGACGGCGTCTACGATTAAGTCGCTGCCGACGGTCTTCGGGTTGTCCATGACGATGTTGAGTCCTGTCTTCATGCCGGAACCGACTAATAAGGGCTGCTTTCCTGTGATTTTCTTTACGGCTGACAGTAAGACGTCGGTGAGCGGAGGAACGACCGAGGAGACGATGGCGCCTTCGATGGAGGACAGCGGAAGATTGTGGATGGCCATGATGTCTTTGATGTTTACCGCATATTCTAAATCGGTTTTTCCATGATTGGTTGTGACGCGTTCCACGAAATACGTATGGCTGTCATCAATCCCGCCAATCACAATATTACTGTTTCCCATATCAATTGCTAAAATCATAAAGGGAACTCCTTTCCAACATTTTTATATTGTGGTATACTGCATACTGTGAAAGATATTCTGAAATGCCTGTGCCGGTTTATGACACCGGCGCAGATGAAATCTCAGTTTGTAGGCTACCATATTTTGACAGGAAACACAACGGGAGGCGATTATGCTGAAGGGAAAAAATGTTATTTTGGCGGTGACGGGAAGTATCGCGGCATATAAGACAGCGGGTCTGGCCAGTATGCTGGTGAAGAAGGGCTGCCACGTCCATGTGCTGATGACGAAGAATGCGACGAATTTTATCAACCCCATCACCTTTGAGACGCTGACAGGGAATAAATGTCTGGTAGACACCTTTGACCGGAATTTTGAGTTCAGTGTGGAGCACGTTTCTCTGGCCAAGCTGGCTGATGTGGTGATGGTGGCACCGGCCTCAGCCAACGTGATTGCAAAGCTGGCTCACGGTCTGGCCGATGATATGGTGACAACCACGCTGCTTGCCTGCCGCTGTAAGAAGTATATTGCCCCGGCCATGAACACGAATATGTTTGAGAATCCAATCGTCCAGGATAATTTGAAAATCTGCAGGCAGTACGGGATGGAAGTGATCGAACCGGCCGTCGGCTATTTGGCCTGCGGCGATACGGGAGCGGGCAAGATGCCGGAGCCGGAGGTTTTATACGATTATATTGAAAAAGAAATCGCTTATCCGAAGGACCTGACCGGCAAAAAGATTCTGGTGACAGCCGGCCCCACGCGGGAGGCCATCGATCCGGTCCGCTATATCACCAACCATTCCACCGGCAAGATGGGATATGCCATTGCAAAGGTCGCTTCTCTCCGCGGCGCCGACGTGACGTTAGTGACCGGTAAAACGGAGATTGCGAAGCCCAGATTTGCCAAAATCGTTGAAATTGAGAGCGCAAAGGACATGTTCGACGCGGTGACAGAGGCGGCGCCGGCCCAGGACGCCATCATCAAGGCGGCAGCCGTGGCCGATTACCGGCCGAAATTCGTCGGGACAGAGAAGATGAAGAAGAAGGAAGGCGATTTGTCCATAGAACTGGAGCGGACGGA
>CAUEKH010000246.1 GCA_959018155.1 uncultured Hungatella sp. | reverse complement strand
AGTACCTGTCAGAGAGCAGGATCCAAAAGTAAGAGCGACCAATTTCGAAGGGGTTTGTCTTGGATATAATGAAGAAGAGGCAAGGGCAGAGGCCAGCCGCTGCTTAAAGTGTAAGAACCCGAAGTGTGTGGGCGGAGGCCCGGTTTACATTGATATTCCGGGATTTATCAAAGAGGTCCAGGAAGGCAATTACGAGGAGGCGGCAAAGGTAATCGCAAAATCCTCCGCGCTTCCGGCAGTCTGCGGCCGTGTATGCCCGCAGGAGAGCCAGTGCGAGGGCCAGTGTATCCGTGGAATCAAGGGAGAGCCAATCTCCATCGGTAAGCTGGAGAGATTCGTGGCTGACTGGTCGAGAGAGAACGGATTCGTTCCGGCAGCGCCGGAGAAGACCAACGGGAAAAAGGTAGCCGTTATCGGTTCCGGTCCTTCCGGTTTAACGTGTGCAGGCGACCTGGCGAAGATGGGCTATGAGGTAACTATTTTTGAGGCTCTTCATGAGCCGGGCGGCGTTCTGACATACGGAATTCCGGAATTCCGTCTTCCAAAGGACGGTGTGGTTCAGCCGGAGATCAACAATGTGAGAAAGCTTGGCGTAAAGATTGAGACCGATGTGATTATCGGAAAATCCGTGACTATCGACGAACTGCTGGACGAGGAGGGCTTTGATGCGGTCTTCATCGGTTCCGGCGCGGGACTTCCGATGTTCATGGGAATTCCAGGTGAGAATGCCAACGGGGTCTTCTCCGCCAATGAGTACTTAACGAGAAGCAATTTAATGAAGGCGTTCCGCGATGATTACGATACGCCAATCGTGGCAGGCAAGAAGGTCGCTGTCGTAGGCGGCGGTAACGTGGCCATGGATGCGGCCAGGACGGCTCTCCGTCTCGGCGCGGACGTACATATTGTATACAGAAGAAGTGAGGCGGAGCTTCCGGCCAGAGCAGAGGAAGTTCACCATGCCAAAGAAGAAGGAATCATTTTCAACCTTCTGACAAACCCGGTAGAGATATTGACAGACGAGAATGGCTGGGTCAAAGGCATGAAGTGCATTAAGATGGAACTGGGCGAGCCGGATGCGTCCGGAAGAAGAAGACCTGTTCCGGTTGAAGGTTCTGAGTTTGTGATCGATGTAGATACCGTTATCATGTCCCTCGGCACCTCGCCGAACCCGCTCATCTCCTCCACCACAAAAGGGCTGGAGACGAACAGGAGAAAATGTATCGTTGCTGAGGAATCGAACGGCAAGACCAGCAAGGAAGGCGTTTACGCAGGCGGCGACGCTGTGACGGGAGCAGCCACCGTAATCCTTGCCATGGAAGCCGGACGCGCGGGAGCGAGAGGAATCCATGAATATTTATCCGGTGAAGGGGAAAAATAAATCAAACAGGAAATGAGGAAAAACCTTACCGCCCGGCAAATGGCAGTTCTGGCTGCCAGCCGTGCGGCAGGGCTGACAGAGGGCTGCCATTTTGGCAGCCCTTACTGATGGCAGCGCGAGGTGCAAACGGGAAATGAGTAAAAAGATTGATTTGCTGCATGGCCATATCTTTACAGCCTTAACAGGGCTGGCGCTGCCGATTATGGCGACAGCGCTGGTACAGACGGCCTACAGCTTAACGGATATGGCATGGATTGGCAGGGTTGGATCCCCGGCCGTGGCCGCCGTCGGGGCGGCCAGTATGTATACCTGGCTCTCTCAGGGTGTGGTAACCCTGGCAAAGATGGGAGGTCAGGTAAAGGTGGCCCACTGCCTTGGAAGTGGGAAACATGAGGAGGCGGCGGTTTACGCTTCCGGGGCGCTTCGGATGGGAATCGCGTTCGCTCTTTTATACGCTGCGATTACCGTACTTGGCGCAGGCCCGCTGATTGGATTTTTCGGGCTGAGTGACGCTTCGATTATAAATAACGCTCAGCTATATCTGCGAATTACGTGCGGATTGATTCTGTTTTCTTATTTAAATGCGATTTTTACCGGGATTCTGACGGCGATGGGGGACAGCAAAACGCCATTTATCGCCAATGTCATCGGTCTCGTTATCAATATGATACTGGATCCGGTCCTGATTTTCGGGATTGGCCCATTTCCGGTTATGGGAGTCACAGGGGCGGCGGTCGCCACGGTGACGGCTCAGATGATTGTCACCCTTGTCTTTCTGGTGGTAGTAAAGAGAGATAAGGTAATCTTCGATAAGGTGAGTCTGTTAAAAAAGGTGCCAAAGGAATACACGGAGACGATTGTGCAGATTGGGCTTCCGGCGGCAATCCAGAATCTGATCTATACCAGCATTTCCATGGTGCTGACCAGGTTTGTGGCCGGATTCGGTGACGCGGCGGTGGCCGTACAGCGGGTGGGCAGCCAGATCGAGTCCATCTCCTGGATGACGGCCGATGGATTCGCCGCGGCTATCAATTCCTTTGTAGGGCAGAACTACGGAGGACGGCAGTACCGGAGGGTAAAGCGGGGATATATGACAGCTGTGGGAGTTATGTTTGTGTGGGGATTTTTCTGTTCCGCGCTGCTGATCGGATTTCCCTCTCAAATCTTCGGTCTCTTTATCAGAGAACCTGAGGTAATCCCGATGGGGGTCAGCTATCTGGTGGTGCTGGGATTCTCCCAGATGTTCATGTGCATTGAGATTACGACAGTGGGGGCGCTGTCGGGGCTTGGAAAGACATTTCTCTGTTCTGTCATCAGTGTCATCTTTACGTCGGCGAGAATTCCGCTTGCCCTGGTGCTTGGCAGAAGCGCTCTCGGACTTGACGGGATCTGGTGGGCCTTTACCATTTCCAGTATTATCAAGGGAATTTTATTCTTTATCTGTTTTATGATTGTATCGAAAAAGCTGCCTGCTGACGGAGAGAAGGCAGTGTGGTAGAAGGTATGGCTGCTAAAACGCAGACATATGGTGGGTGTGGCAATATGAACATTTGGCAGATGACCGCATGGCAGGCTGCCGACATGGATGAAAGGGGATAGATACGTATGAAGAAACCGCTGACACAGGAAGAACGCCTGAAGCAAATGACGGAGACTCCGGTTTCCGTCCTGATACCGAGACTGGCGGTACCGACCATCATCAGTATGCTGGTGACGGCTATCTACAATATGGCTGATACATTTTTTGTCAGTCAGATTGGAACCAGCGCGTCCGGCGCGGTGGGGGTCATGTTCTCGGCCATGGCGATGATACAGGCGATCGGGTTTACGCTTGGCATGGGAAGCGGCAACTACATATCGCGGTCGCTGGGAGACAGAAACAGTGAGGAAGCCGACCGTTCCGCGGCCACGGCATTTTTCACGGCGCTGATCATAGGAACCTTAATCCTCATATTCGGGGTGTCATTTTTAAAACCGCTGGTCCTGCTTTTAGGCGCCACAGAAACGATTGCGCCGTATGCCATGGATTACGGAAAGTATATCCTGATTGCCGCGCCATTTATGATGTCCTCCTTTGTCATGAATAACATTCTGCGTTCTCAGGGAAACGCCATGTATTCCATGATCGGAATTACAACGGGCGGGATTCTCAATATGATTCTCGATCCCATCCTGATTTTCGGATTCAACATGGGGATTGCGGGAGCGGCGATTGCCACGATGATGAGCCAGATGATAAGCTTCTGCATCCTGTTTTTCCAGTGCAATTTCCGGGAGGGGTGTATCAAGCTGCGCATTTCCCGTTTTACGCCGACGGCCAAAATGTACGGGGAAATCTTACATGCCGGACTGCCATCCTTCTGCCGCCAGGGGCTTGCCAGTGTTGCAACGGTTATCCTGAATTTCGCGGCAGGACCGTTTGGGGATTCGGCGATTGCGGCCATGTCCATCGTCTCCCGTTTCATGATGTTTATTAACTCCGCGCTGATTGGGTTTGGACAGGGATTCCAGCCGGTCTGCGGATTCAATTTCGGCGCGAAGCGGTACGACCGGGTATTAGAGGCGTTCTGGTTCTGCGTGAAGATTGCGATTGCCATGCTGACGTGTTTCGGCGTGATTGCCTTCTTTGTCAGCCGCCCGATTATTACGGCCTTCAGGCGCGAGGATTTGCAGGTGATTGAGATCGGGACCCTGGCGCTGCGTCTTCAGGTGCTTACGCTGCCGCTTCAGGCATGGGTGATCATGGTCAATATGCTGACCCAGTCCATCGGATACGGATTCCGCGCTTCCTTGGTTGCCATGGGACGTCAGGGACTGTTCCTGATCCCGGCGCTTCTGGTCCTTCCGCGCGTCTTTGGAATTTTCGGCGTCCAGCTGTCGCAGCCGGTAGCGGATGTATTTACCTTTATCCTGGCAACGGTGATTGTAACTCACGTCTTAAATGAACTGAAATCCATGAGGGATGAGCAGGAAAATAAAAAAAGTATTAAAATTATTAAATAGGGGTTGAAATTTACCTGGTATTTCGGTTAACATAAGAGAGTAGAAATTAACAGAAATGTAAAAATAGATAATTGCAGAAGGACAAACGATGAATATAAAATTACGGATAGCGAACAGAAATTTTCGGAAATGGATCAGAAGAATCGGCTGCAGCCTGTTAATCGGAAGCATGGTGATGACCCAGACCGTCCCGGCGTGGGCGACCTCCAAGGCGGAGAAGGAGAAAAAGGAAGCCCAGCAGAAGTTGGATGAGGCGAAGAAGAAGGCGGCTGAGGCTGAGGCGAAGAAGAAAGCGGCCCAGAACCAGGTGTCGAAGCTTCAGTCGGATTTGACGGCAATTCTTTCCGATATCCAGATTCTGGAGACAGATATGGCCAATAAAGAGTCGGAGATCG